>CAZTUL010000011.1:0-24873 GCA_964616275.1 uncultured Spirochaetaceae bacterium
ATATAGATAGCGTCATCGGCAATCTTCAACCCGCCGACAGGCTTATTTCTGTCAATTTCATCTCTTTCTGCTATCTTCTTTACCAAGTCTTGATATGACATTTCAGTTGGTTGTTGGTCAAATCTTCGTCGGGCACGAACTTCAACCGATGCATCAAGGAAAAATTTGCATTGAGCCTGGGGAAATACTACTGTGGTAATATCACGTCCTTCAGCCACTATATTCATGCCTAGCTCTGCTAATGCTCGTAGATGTTTGTTCACAATCGTACGTAATTCAACGATTGCTGAATGTGGTGCTACATAGGCGTCTATAGCATCGGTATGTAATTGATCCTGCACATCAACTCCATCTGCGTAGAGTCGTTCATCCTTAATTTCGAGTGAGATCTCTTTTGCAACTTGCAAAACTGCCTTCGTGTCAACAGGATCTATGTTTTTCAGCAACACAGTACGAGTGATAGCTCGATAAAAATTTCCTGAATTTAGGAAATAGAATCCTAATCTATCTGCAATCATGTTGGCGATAGTACTTTTCCCTACCCCGGCAGGACCGTCAATAGCTACAACAAATCCCTTTAATTGCATAGTATCTTCTTTATTCATGAGTTCTTCCCCTCTAGTAAGGCTTGAATTTCGCCTTTAGTCACTGGGCGATATTTCCCTTCTGGTAATTCACCGAGGAGTATAGGACCTATGCGAATACGTACAAGTCTTTTAATCGTGTAACCGAAGTAACTAAATATTTTTCTCAGTTCACGATTCTTCCCTTCGGTTAACGTGATTGTTACCCATCGTTTAGAGCGAATTTCAAATTTCTTGATAGTATAGGGTCGCTGACTATCGATATAGACTCCTCTGAGTGCCTCTTCCAAATCTGCCCGTTGTATGGGTTCAGTGGTCATTACCGCATATTCTTTCTCAATTTCACTCGATGGATGAGTAATTTTCTGAGCTGCATCTCCATCGTTTGTATAGAGAATAAGTCCAGTGGATTCCTTATCAAGTCGACCTACATGGAAAAGAAGATTATGTTCCGGCACTGTAATGAGATCTCTTGCATAGAGCGTCTCATTCGGATCGTAGTTTGTGCAAACATATCCTTTAGGTTTGTGTAATGCATAATATAGGGTCCTATCGGCCGGTTCTGCTAGTATGTCATCCACCATAACGACATCATCAGCAGATACTTTTACACCCATTTCCATGATAATTTTAGTGTTAACAGAAACACGTCCTTCCGAGATAAGCTTTTCACAAGCTCTGCGAGATCCGAATCCACTTTTTGCCAAATAACTCTGTAATCGGATGGGATATTCAATTTGCATGAGGTGACTCCTCTTCATGTATAAACCGGGCACGGTCAATTTCCGACAAATGTGGAAGAGCCGATATGCTCGGGAGGTTGAATTCAAATAAAAATTTTTTCGTTGTTCCATACAGACATGGGTGTCCAGGAACATCTTTTCTTCCAAGTACTTTTATATATTCGCGTTCCTGTAGAAGTCTTACAATAGAATCACTTGCAACACCCCGAATATTCTCAATGTCACGTCTGGTTACCGGTTGTGAGTAGGCAATGATCGATAGCGTTTCAAGAGCAGCTTTCGACAGCCTCCTATCAACTTTTTTCCCATAACAATCACGGAGTGTGTCATGCAGGTCTCCAGAAGGAACGAACGTATAGGTCCCCTGGGATTCAACGAGCTCAAGCCCATGCATATGATCCTTCCAATAGGCTGAAAGCTCTTGTAATGCACGTTCTACAGCATGTGAGTCAAGTCCAGTCAGACGACCGATTTTGTCTAAACTCACAGATTCATTTTCCAGATACAGTATTACCTCTACGAGACGAGCATGTTTGGAAAGAATTGAGGGGTTTTGTTCCATTAATCTTCCTCATCCAAAAGGTCAATGATTTCATCGTCATCTTCAATATCATCTTCTTCAACATGAAATATCAGAGAATCTGTTAAGGCTCTGTCGGTTGATACCGTCTCAATTTTTGGGGTAATGAACGATTCAAATGGTTCTTCATCACCAAAATCTGCTTCATCAATCATAAGAGCGTCAAAATCATCTTTCTTCCTAATTACAATGTCCCCAAAAAGTGCATGCTGCTGAATGGTAATCATACTGAATTTAACAGCTTCAAGAAGTGCGAGAAAAGCACAAATGATGTCCATTGGGGATTCTTTTCGTACCACAATATCGATAAATGAGATTTCTTCCCGTGATTCAAACAACTCAGCCATCAATGTTATCTTCTGTTTAGTTGTAACTTCCTCATACACATTAAAAACTTGCTCCGGGGTAATCGAATGGAGTAAGGAAGAGAATGTCTGTAAAAGATCCCAAACAGTTACATCGTTCCAGAGGTCCTGATCCTGAAAAGGAAGCATAAACTGGCTTTTTCTACGCTGGATGAACAACTCTCCACTCTGATTAGAATCTGCAAGAAGTGCTGTATAGCGTTTGAATTTTTGATACTCAAGTAGGCGTTCTACCAATTCTGTCCGCATTTCAAAGAATTCATCATCCTCATCCAGTGCATCGCTCTGTGGTAAAAGCATCTTGCTTTTCAGGTAAATCAAGTGGGCCGCCATTGCATAGAAATCGGTAAGGTCATCTAAGTTTAGGCTCCGAGCCATATCAAGATATGCTAGAAATTGATCAGTTATCTCTGCTACAGGAATATCATAAATATTCACCTGTGCTTTCTGAACCAGATGCAGTAATAAGTCGAGAGGACCTTCAAAATGACGAATGGAATAGGACAAAGCGAATAGTGAATGTTCTTCATTCGCTACATATCCCGTTTCTTGTACCATGCGACCGAGTATAGCGTTTTCACTCGGTCGCGTAAAGGGTTGCTTACTTATTCAGTAGTCTGAGCGATAGTTTGTCCCGGTGCGATAGTTGGGAAAATTATGGTACGAAGTTTTGCATCGAGATCCTGAATAATATCACTGTTCGATTTGAGGAAATTGATGGCATTCTCTCTACCCTGCCCTATCTTTTCACCATTGTATGAATACCATGACCCGCTCTTATCAAGGAGGTTATATTTGAGAGCTGCATCAAGAATGCTACCATGATAACTCAGCCCTTCTCCAAAGAACATATCAAGCTCAACCTTTCTGAATGGGGGGGCTACCTTGTTCTTCACAATTTTTATTCGCACACGGTTTCCAATAATATCGTCTGCACTGCGACTGATTGCCTCTATGCGACGTACTTCAACTCGAATTGATGAGTAGAATTTTAAAGCATTTCCTCCAGTTGTTGTCTCAGGATTACCAAACATAATACCAATTTTCATGCGAATTTGGTTAATAAAGATTATCGTTGTATTACTTTTTGATAAAATTCCTGTGAGCTTTCGAAGAGCTTGACTCATGAGTCTGGCTTGAAGTCCCATATGGGAGTCACCCATTTCGCCATCAATTTCTGCTTGTGGTGTAAGAGCAGCAACGGAATCTACCACAATAATATCCACAGCACCCGAACGTACAAGGGACTCAACAATTTCAAGAGCCTGTTCGCCGTTGTCTGGTTGAGAAATCCACAGTTCATCAGTATTTACACCAAGTTTTTTTGCATAGGCAGGATCCAGTGCATGTTCTGCATCAATAAAAGCGGCAATGCCGTTTGTCTTTTGAGCCTCAGCAATTGCGTGGAGTGCAAGTGTCGTTTTACCGGAAGATTCCGGTCCATATATTTCAATAATTCTTCCCCTCGGGTACCCACCTACTCCCAAGGCTTCATCAAGCAAAATTGAACCGGAAGAAATTACTTTTATAGTCCCATCTGTAGGATTGTCACTTAATTTCATAAGTGCACCCTTTCCGAATTGTTTATCAATCTGTGATCGTGCTGACTCCAACGCTACAAGTTTTTGCTTTGTATCGGTTATTTGGGTCTGAGTAGTTGACGTATTCTTTGCCATAATTATCCTCTCTTTTTCTGCTTCTACTATAGTGTACTGCAAAAAGGTTCTTTTTGCTTCACCTATTCAGGAGAATCGACTATGATTGTGACCGGTCCTTCATTCACATATCGAACACGCATAGAAGCTCCAAATTCTCCTGTTGCAACGGTATATCCCTGCTCTCTCACTAATCGGACAAACTCTTCATAAAAGAATTGTGCACGCTTTGGTTCAGCGGCTGGATTAAATGAGGGTCTATTCCCTTTTTTCAGGTCAGCACAGAGTGTAAATTGACTCACTACCAGCATATGTCCATCAACCTGCCGCAACGATAGATTCATTTTTTCCTGATCATCCATAAAAAGACGGAGTTGTGGAATCTTTTTCACCATATAGGTAAGATTATCTACATTGTCACGTGCCTCAACACCAAGATAAACGAGCAAGCCGTGTTCAATTGCTCCCACACACGTTCCTGAGACGGTAACCGAAGCCTCAGTAACACGCTGTACTACCGCTCTCATTACGAGTTTGTCCCCTGTGCATACTGAACCAGATCCTGTTTATCTTCCGCACCAAAAAAGGCACTGCCCATAACGAGAACATCGACACCCTCATCCGCCAATTCATGTGCATTCGATCGATTTACACCACCATCTACCTCAATGAGAAAGTTTAAGGATTTCTGTTCTCGCAGAGCATGGAGCTGACGAATTTTTTCCATAGTGGCTGGAATAAATTTTTGACCACCGAATCCCGGATTTACTGTCATAAGGAGAACAAGATCAACCTGATCAAGAATGAGTTCAATTGCAGAGATTGGTGTTGATGGAATGAGTGATACACCCGGTTTTTTTCCAGTTTCTCTAATAATGGATAGGGTTCGGTGCAGATGCAGAGTTGCTTCAGCGTGAACCGTAATATAGTCACTCCCAGCATCCGCAAATTGTGTTATGAGACGTTCCGGTTGTGCCACCATGAGATGAGTATCAAATACGAGCTTTGAAAGTGGTCGGATATCAGAGATAAACTTTGGGCCAAACGTAATATTTGGTACAAACATTCCATCCATAATATCAAGGTGAATCCATTGAGCGTCGGTTTCTTCAATGGTTTTAACAGCTTCTCCTACACGCGAGAAATCTGCTGAGAGGAGAGAGGGAGCTACAATACAGCGTGGTTCTCTATTCATATGTCATGTTGTATCAGAAACAGCGTGTTTTGGAAAGCATATCAAGAGAATATAGGCTTTCAAGATTTGAGCCAATCATTATGAACATAAACACTTATTGCATCGAATACCGCATCATGATATGATAGAGAAGCAACTTGGAACCATTCTCACCGTAAAACACCTGAGCTGTCAAAGAATCCAAATGAACAGGATGCACGGCTCGGGGTGTTTATGTATGGTTCCAAATCAGCATCATTATCAAGGGAGCGACGCATGAACGAAGAAAACATCAGAACCCTACTCACAGAAGAGAAGTGGACTAGAACTACCATAACAAATTATACCATTCCTAATTTTGAGGAGCTGGATACTATTATCACCGGTATTGAAGACACGGAAGAATTATTGGAAGTAAAATCGATCTGTGACTCATATTTGGAGAAGAATAAAAATAGTATTATTGCACTTTATCTGTCCGGTAGTATCTCACTTCGTAGAAAATCCCTTGACTATGGTAATATCACCTCCCTTATTGAACTCTTTAACGAAAATAAAAAGTTCGGTATCGTAGAATTCTTAAGTCTAAAAATATTAGACAGGTTTGAGGATAAGTATGTAATTCGCGTGCTTGCTTCGTGTTATGAAAAATTAAATCGTGAAGACGATATGTATGCATTGTACGAACGTTTGGTGAAGGTTGATTATGATGAAACTGACCTTCTTCAACAGATAGCTGAACGGTACATTGCTAAAGATAATAAAGAAAAAGCCCTCTTCTACTATAAAAAAGCACTGCAAAGATTTCTAAATGCTCAGAATCTTCCTGCAGTAAAAGAAATTTGGTCAATTCTGCTCAGTATGATTCCCGATGATTTTGCCTATTTATTGGGATTGGCACAGAGGATTTCTGTTCGATTCCAGGGGGAGCGTACATCTCAGATGTTGGCACAACTCTACGAAGTATCAATACAGAATAATGATTGGGATCAAGGGATCATTGTTCTAAAGACTATGCTCGACATTGATTCGCAGTCTGAATGGGCACGTGAACGACTTGTAGAGTGTTACAGAAGCAAGTATGCAAATCATAGCAGACTGGAAACTTGCATTGATATTTCAAATCTTGATAAGAGTTATCGCGATGTTCACTCTGCGATTGATGATTTTGAAAAGAACATTGCTTTTGATAAAGGTTCATTTGTCTACCATAAAACATGGAGTATTGGAAGAATCAGTGATATTTCACATGAAAATGTGGTAATTGATTTTGCACAGAAACGAAATCACACTATGTCCCTCAGTATGGCTTTCAACTCACTTCAAGTGCTGCCTAAGCATCACATTTGGGTTTTGAAAAGCGTGTTCCCCAAAGAAAAGCTGGCTGAAAAGTTTAAGACTGACGTTCCTTGGGGTCTTCGTACCCTCATCTCCAGTCATGCGAATGCAGCAACGCTGAAGGAGATGAAGGCAGAAGTTGTTCCATCAATACTCACGGCAAAAGAGTGGACGCCTTGGCAAACCAATGCAAAAAAGGTGATAATGAATGACCCGCTCATAGGATTTCTTCCAAGTGATCCAGATGTATTTACGCTTCGTGCAACTCCTATTTCCTATGAAGAAAAGTCTTTAGGAATATTTAGGAATGAGAAACGATTCTATCAGAAAGTGAGAATTGTAAGAGAATTCCTTATCAATGGTGATCCTGAAACAGAATTCTTCATGGAGATGGTTCAGTATTTTGTTGATCAGTGTACATCATATCAGAGAGTGAACGATCAAGTTATCGGCAGTTACCTCTTTGTTGATTATTTGTGTGATCGGTTTCCGTTCCTCACGAGACCTGGCACGGTTGATTTTAAACATCTTTATGGTCTTATTGATGATGTTCCAAAAACATTTGGCGATATTGATGATTCCGAGTTGAAGAAATCTTTCATTGATAACGTGGTTACGGTAGAAGATTCCGAAAAAATTGAACAGGTGCTCATATCTCTATATCCCTTCTATCTCACAAGCTATATTATGGACACCTTACGAGAACAAGGAAGGCAAAAGGTCATTGAAGATATGTTCCGCAATGCTTGTAGGAATTATCGTGAAAATGCAGACCTCTTTACTTATCTGGCTCGTACGTACGATAAAAAGTTTTGGGAAAAGAAAATTAAAGTTCCTTTTGAGACCCTCATAACGAGCGAACTCCAATTACTCGATTTTGCCTTTAATGCAATTGAAGCAAAAAAAGCCACTATCGAGAATCGAAAGATTGCAAAAACACTCACTACGTTACTTTTTGAGGAACGCTCTCTTTTTGAATTTTTACAAACAGCAAATGAAGGGTCTGCACAGCGTATCAACTTTATTGTTCAACGGATGCAGGGACTCGAACAGTCAAGAAAAATTGAAGTGAAGCATGCAATTCTTGAAAAGTATCCCGATTTTGTTTTCTTGGGCGAAGAGACAAGTTCAACAGAGATGGTTTCCAGCGGTTTGCTTGTCACTAAAGCAAAATATCTTGAGAAGCAGGCCGAATTAGACCGTATTATGAATGTTGATATTCCTGAAAACTCTAAGGAAATTGGAGAGGCTTTATCTCTTGGTGATCTGAGAGAAAACAGCGAGTTTAAAGCAGCAAAAGAGAAGCAAGGTATTCTCAATGCCACCATGATGCGACTTACGGATGAAATCTCCCGTGCTTCTGTAGTAACACAGAAATCGATTAACGCTCAGAAGATTTCATTCGGGACAGAGGTAGTGTTGCAAAATAATCTTACAGGAAATGAAGACATCTATAGAATTCTTGGTCCATGGGAATCAAATCCTAATGATAAAACGATTAGTTATTTAGCCCCATTCGGAGCAAAGCTGTTAAACCATACTGCAGGTGAACGATTCAGTTTTGTTATTAATGAGCAATCCTATGATTTTACGGTAAAATCAATCACTGCTCTTACTGTATAATTGAGTCCTCGCTTACTAGGTTAAAGAACGTTGAACACGTGTGGTTCAACGTTCTTTGTGCATTAGCACACCAAGGAACTCTATTTTTGTGAGTCGGTATGAGATGAATGTTGTGATTATTCCAATTAAGCTTAACCCTACAAGAATGAGACCATTGCCTAGTGTACTTCCGCTTTGCCACCAGGAATGAGAGGTGAATCGGGAATATCCGACAGCAAGGATAATGAGTGGTATATTTGCTAAAAAAAGTTTCCCCAGTGAATGGAGATATATTTTTATTTCCACCCTAACCTTTCCAGTCCGATATGCTACTATCCATAGTAGAATCACTCCCATAAGAAATGACAGAGTGTTTGCAAAGCTCAGAGACTGTGGCCCGAAGTTCAAGGAGATTGCTGCCCACATAATGACTACATCGATTAAAGATACGATAACTCCAACAATTAGCGTAGAAGTAAACCGACCAGTGGAAAAGCATACTCTCTGTAAAAATCCATACCACGCAACAATCGGCATACCTAGCGTGAACCAGAATAAAATTGAACCGGTTCGTATTGTATCTGCAAGCTCAAAACGCCCACTCTGTAGGAGTACTGCAGTAGTCTCAAATCGTAAAGCCGTCAGTAAGATGGCACAGGGAATGAGAAATGTTGCAATATAGATGAATCCTCGATGAATTAATTTGCTCAGCTGTCCGGTTTGATTCTTGTGAAACGCAGTTACCATCGCGGGAAAGAATACTGTTGCGATAGCACTATAAAAAATACCATATGGAGCTTGCCAGATAATGATTGCATTACTGAACGCGGTAACAGTTCCTTCCGATAACGTTGAAGCAAAATAAAAAGCAACCTGCTGTGTAATTATTGCAACGGAAGCTGTGAGGGTTACCGGAGCCCAACTTTTCATGACTGTACGGAACGGTTCATATGAAAATGTAAACGAGAGATGCATCCTATAACCAAATGACCGAAGTCTAAGATAGGTAACAAAAGCTTGTAAGAACCCTCCCCCAACTACGCCGATTACCATGGCATAGGGTCCATAACGATCACTCAAGGTATAGACACTTGTGATTACAGAAACAGAGAAAATCAATGGAGCTGCAGCGGCTGTGAAAAATGAACCATGACTCTGAAGAATACCGCCATACAATGCTGCAAATGAGATTGAACCAAGAAAAACCATGAAATAGATTAACAACTTTCCAGATAATACAATTTGTTTGGGATCTGAAAAGTCACTGAGAAAGGAGACAATTTCTATTCTCCATATCCAGGTGAAAAGAATCAAAGGAATCATAAAGAGTAACTGGAATCCCTGCATACGTGCAAAGAGTTGTGATGTCGATCGTATATCGCCATGATCTTCAGTGAGTTGGGAAGTAAATACGGGAATGTATGCACTGCTGAGTGCACCCTCCGCAAAAAGTTTTCGAAAATTGTTTGGAATATTGAAAGTGAAATTTATAATATCGGCAACACCGCTTGCACCAAAAACTGTTGCAATAGCACGTGCTTTTACAATCCCGAGCAGGCGAGAGATTAAGGTACATACCATTATAATGACAGAATCTGAGGCAGTTTTTTTAGATTCAGCCGAGTGATCATTTTCCATAATATCGTGCCAGATATGTTTGCTTAAATTGTGAGAACCGATTCTCTTGAATTGCAGTACGAACCTTTTCCATAAGATGGTATAGATACGTTAGATTGTGCTCTGAAGCCAGCATACCCCCAAGCATCTCTTTAGCTTTAAAAAGATGTCGAAGATACCCACGAGAATAATGAGTGCAGGCAGTACAGGTACATCCTTCAGAGAGAGGTCCTTTATCAAATTCGTGGGTAGCTCGTTTAAGCTGAATCATCCCATCATCGGTGAATACTGAACCATTCCTTGCTGCTCGAGTTGCTAAAACACAGTCAAACAAATCAATACCATTCTCTACGGCATCAAGAATGTAATCTGGAGAACCTATACCCATAACATACCGTGGACGATCGTCGCGTATGAATTCTGTTGTATAGCCTAAATACTCACTGAATTGCTGAGGAGTTTCACCAACAGAGAGACCTCCAATTGCAATACCGGGGAAATCCATCTCTGAAATCGCCAGTGCACTCTCTTTCCTGAGTTCTTTATAAAAATTCCCTTGTACAATTCCAAATAATTTCCCTTCAAACCCTTCAAGCGATTGCCAATGTTGGATAGAACGTCGTGCCCAGGAACGGGTAATCTCCCATGCGTCCCGTGCCTCCTTATAGGTAATTTCAGGAGGAGTGCACACATCGAGGCACATGAGAATGTCGCTCCCGATTGTGTGTTGAATATCGACCACCTTTTCAGGTGTCAGGTGATGTTTTGATCCATCTATATGACTTTGAAAAACCACACCCTCCTCTTTTATTTTCCTGAGTTGAGCGAGGCTGAATATTTGAAAACCTCCACTGTCGGTAAGGATATTGTGTTTCCAATTACTAAAGTTGTGGAGACCGCCATAACTCCTTAGAACATCAACTCCAGGACGTAAATAAAGGTGGTACGTATTACCGAGAATTAAATTGTAGCCGATCTTTGCTACCGTATCATGGTGCAAGGCTTTTACGGTACCGTTAGTCCCGACTGGCATAAATGTTGGAGTGATTACATCACCATGTGGCAAGGAAACTATTCCACATCGTGCATTACTCTGTGTATCCTGGTGTGTTTTTCGGTAAATCATATCCATGGAAATTACATCCTTCGTATTAAAATGGAACTTGAGGAAATCAGTAACAGTACAAGCATTGGTGCTAAGGGTCCTAAGATAGGAACAATGATTCCCTGCCTGGCTAGAATCATACTCAACATATTCATGACAAAGTACACTACCGATATTGCCAGACTTGCAATAATGCTGAGAATAAGTACATTTTTTCTCCAAGTGAACACAGTAGAACAAGAAATCAATATAAGAATCAAGGGGGTTATATTGCTAAAAATTCGATCTGCCAGATCAGTTGCATACGGTATATACTGATTAGTATCAATCATTCGCACACGTTTAACATATGCTACAGCTTGAGATAATTCCATAGATGAAATATCGGCACTGAGATTTCGAAAAAGTGTAGGTTCAATGGAAATTTCAGGATTATGATACTCTTTCTCCCGTGTACTTTGTATAGTATCCTTATTTTGAACATAAAACTCTTGGGTATCATACAATACCCAATATGATCCATTAAATTGACCTGAAGCTGCATAGATTCGAGCAGATAACTGATGTTGATCATTGAGCAATACCAATGTCACATCTACAATTCTTTCTGCGTTATCATAATATCGACCAGCATGCAGAATATAGTCTCCATCTGGAGATTGTAGCGTGATATTTCGAGAATCGGTTGATTGATGCATCTTGAGTGCTTCTTGTGTCTGGATTGTTTTTTCTCGTGTGGCCGGAATAATTATGTATTCAGAGAAAAAAAATTGGAATACCACAAGTAACAGACCGATACTGATAATTGGGGTAATAATTTTTCGAAACGGATACCCAATATTGGAAAGAATAATCATTTCGTTGTTCGCATGCAGCATAGCAAGAAAATATGTTACGGCAAATAAAGAAGAAGGACCTAAAGCCAATCCGATTGCTGCGGGAATATGCAGAACGGTCAGCATTCCCATAACACTAAAAGAGACCTCCTGATTCATATATTGTTCAATATGGGAAAACACGTCAAACACGACGAGCAATAATGCCACTAAGACAACAGAAATACCAATAATCCTGAGCAGTGAACCAACAATGTATCGATGAAAAATTTTCATACACGCCTCGTTCTTATAAGAAGCAGGGCAGATACACCAACAACAATTGCATTAGGTGCCCACATAAGAAAACCTGGATTCACTGCATAATCAAGAATTTGCGTTTGTGCAAAAAATAGAAGGAACCAGTAGGCACTTGCTACAATTAAGCTCAATGCAAAACCAAACAGCCGACCATGCTTTAATTTCAAGAAAGATAATGGGAATGTAATGAAAACTAGGAAAAAACAACTTGCCGAGAGAGCAATTTTTTTATGGAGTTCAGCTCTGTAATATTGTAAGTAGAAATTTATAATTTTCTGATTCTTTAAATTTTCTATCTCAAGTTGAATTTCATCTAATCGTTCGGGGTTATGTTCATTCGTGAGTATCTCAGCTCGTTCTCTCTCTAAATAGCTAATTGCTTCTGTAATTTTATCTTTGTCACGTTGTAAGTCTATCTTTCGGGTGGCAATCATACGCAATAGATCACGAGAGCTTAATTGTGATGGTGTAACATCGGTAAATCGAGAGAGCTGACTGCTGAAATCAAGATAATAGGTTAAGGAATCGGCAGAAGCCAAGGAAAATTCCTCGAGTGAACCGCTATCAGTTTGCAAAACGATAGGATTAGATAAATCCAATCGATAGAGGTATGAGTTCACATCTACAAGAGCAACAGATCCTCCCGTTGCACTGATTACTTGATTTTGTGAGCGATTCGAGGTGTCGAAAAGGACCAGTGATTCAATACCATCGTCATTGACCTGTCCCGTTACAAGCACGATATCACCAATTTTATTAACAGCGAATGAGTCAATTTCTAATGTAGGTAAATCGCGTAATAATTCAGTATAGAGAGTTTTAAATCGTTGATGACTATAGGGAAGTACAATATCAGCAATGAGAAACGTCCCAACAGCGAGGATAATGCCCATAAGTGCGATAGGTTCAAACATTCGCCATAGAGAGATACCTGCAGCTCTAAAAGCCAATAATTCATTCCTTGCCGATAAATCACCAATAGTCATACTCGCTGCACTAAGCGTTGAAAAAGGTATGGTATAAAGTAAGATTTGTGGGATTGATAGGCCAACCAATTGGAGCACAGATGTAATTGAAACATTTTTTAATAGAATACGTTGTGCAAATAATAATATCTGGTTGATAAAAAAAATAAAAAAGAAAAACAAAAAGGCTACTAATAATGACAGGAGGAACTCACGTAGTACATAACCACGTAGGATTTGGTATGATGAGACTGAGCGTCTCTCCATGTGTTAAACTCCTGTTGATCCGAACCCACGGCTGCCACGTTCAGTATTGCTTGTATATGACGATGGAATAAATTCACACGCAGTAACAGGTGCTATAACAAGTTGTGCAATACGGTTACCATGTTCAATGGTAAAAGGTTCGCTTCCATGATTAATTAATATTATGCTAACTTCACCTCGATAGTCACTATCAATAGTACCAGGACTATTCAGAACAGTAATACCATACCGAAATGCCAATCCACTGCGTGGTCTCACCTGCCCTTCAAATCCTGAAGGGATTTCGAGAACAAGTCCGGTAGGAACAATTGCTCTCCCACCGGACGCTGGAATTGAGATTGGACCGTCAGGAAGGAAGGCACAAAGGTCTGCGCCTGCAGCCTCTCGTGTTGCATATACAGGAAGTAGAGCTCCTTGTTTTGCAACAACACGTACCAAAACCTTCCCAGAATAATCCATCTTATTTTTTCTCCTCACTCTCGACAGCATCAATATAACTCAGATTTAATCGACCCATTCGATCAATTTCAATTAATTTAACTGGAATAACCTGATTGACACTCAGCACATCGTTGACATTATTCACCCGACTTCGAGAGAGTTTACTAATATGACAAAGTCCCTCTTTACCAGGTAAAATTTCAATAAATGCACCAAAATCCATAATACGTTTTACCGTACCTGTATAAATTCGACCTACTTCAGGTTCCTCAACAATAGATTTTACCAAATTGAGTGCCTGTTCTGCACTGGCACTATTTTTACCATAAATGGTGACTGTTCCGTCATTCTCTATGTTTACTTCTGCACCAGTCTGTTCTGCAATACCTTTAATGGTTTTTCCACCAGTGCCAATAACGGCACCAATTTTTTCTTCATCTACTTTAATGGTAAGAATTTTTGGTGCGTACTCAGACATTTCAACTCTTGGGGCTTGTAAGGTCTCTTCCATAATACCAAGGATATGCATTCGACCACGTTTCGCTTGTTCAAGAGCCTTCTTCATAATTTCCTGAGAAACACCGGCTATTTTGATATCCATCTGGAAAGCAGTAATTCCATCTTGAGTACCAGCAACTTTAAAGTCCATATCACCAAGGTGGTCTTCTTCTCCAAGTATGTCGCTCAATACGACATACTTACTGTAGTCTGCACCTTCGGTGATTAATCCCATTGCTATACCGGCAACCGGTTTAATTATCTTAACACCAGCATCCATAAGTGAGAGACATCCACCACAAACTGAAGCCATTGATGATGAACCGTTCGATTCAAGAATTTCGGAAACTACGCGTACGGTATATGGAAAATCATCCTTCGATGGTAGTACACCCTCAATTGCTCGCTGCGCGAGATGACCGTGGCCAATTTCTCGTCTACCTGTGGAAAGTCTACCGGTCTCACCAACACTGAATGGGGGAAAATTATAATGAAGCATGAAGTTACTATAATGTTTTTCACTATCAATCGTGTCGAACATCTGTTCATCACGAGCGGTACCCAATGTGGTAGATGCTAGAGCCTGTGTTTCCCCACGGGTAAATAACGCACTACCATGTGCCCGAGGCAATACTCCAACCTCACATGTGATAGGTCGGATTTCATCAACCTTTCTACCATCTGTTCGAACACCATTCTCTAAAATTGATGCACGAAGAATTTCGTATTCAAGTTCTTCGAACATTGCATCAACTTTTTCAGGCATTTCGCTTTTCTCAATTTCATCTGCAAATTTTGCCAAGACGACCTGCTTAACTTCTGCAAGTGCAGCATATCGTTCCATCTTCCCTTTAACAAAACTTGCCTCTTTATACAGTGGATATGCAAAGGCTCGAATTGGCTCTAAGAAGGAGAGATCTTCCTCAATGTGAATTAATGGCAGTTTCTCTTTTCCTACGAGATCAGCTAATTCTCTCTGAAGCTTACATAAATCTGCAATTACGGGTTGAGCGGTCGCTATAGCCTGAAGCATGGTTTCTTCAGAAACCTGTTTAGCTCCACCTTCAACCATGGTTATTCCATCTTCAGTTCCCGCAACAACAATCTCAAGCTGTGCATCATCAATCTGCTGGAATGTGGGGTTAACTACATATGTCCCATCTATCAATGCAATTCTAACTGCCGCAATAGGTCCATTGAACGGAATATCGCTGATGGTAACTGCAGCAGAAGATGCAATCATGGCGATAATATCGGGAGTATTGACCATATCCGAACTGACTACAGTCGGAACAATCTGAATTTCTCTACCGAAAGCTTTATCAAATAAAGGACGCATAGGACGGTCAATTAAACGTGAAACGAGAATTTCCTTATCCTTAGGTCTGCCCTCCCGCTTGAGAAAACCACCTGGGATTTTTCCTGCAGCATAATATTTTTCGTTATATTCAACTTGTAATGGGACATAATCGAGCGGTTTGTCTGGAGCTCGTCCACTACATACCGTTGCAAGAACAGCACTTCCCTCATAGCGTGCATACACAGCCCCGTTAGCCTGCTTTGCCATCTTTCCAGTTTCCAGCACTAATTCGCCAGAACCAATCTTCATACTTACTGATTTCATCATTCTTTCCTACTTCTTTTGTTCTTTTTTCTACTATGTTCAGATAGGCCATAAACGGGAACAGCCCCTGAAACCCTTTGTGGGGATTCTGAGGCTGATCAACATACTATGCAACACCCATCAACTATTTTCTCAACTCTAACTTCTGAATAAGTTCACGGTATCGATTAACATCCTGGTTCCGTACATACTTAAGCAGTCTTCGTCGAGCACCTACCATTTTGAGTAGACCTCTACGACTTGCATGGTCCTTTGGAAACTGCTTGAAGTGATCTTGTAGATCACGAATTCTTGCAGTCAGAAGTGCAATCTGCACATCAGCAGAACCTGTATTGGCTTCACTTCCACCAAATTCAGTAATAATTTGAGTTTTCATCTCTTTTGTCAACATATCTACGTCAACTCCTTTACAAATTGCAAATTGTCATACCTCACAGCTAAATCTCCACCTGTATGGAAGACTCTATTTGTCGGTGAACTGTTGCTCGATAGAGTAAGAAACTCTTCATCAATCAAAGCAATCATTCTCCATTCCGACTTGTCTGCCATAACAAGCACAGTCTCGTACACTCCCGGTGGCGGCAGAAGCTGCACGAATGAGCCGATTGGAAATCGCAGGGGATACTCAATGTTCCTGGAAGGAATATGGGCCAAGTCCACTGAATAATACCTGCCGAGCTGCATCGGAATCTCCGATACGTTACCCTGAGTTAAAGTTACTCGCACTACTGTACTACTGTCGTCTGTACCATCGTTGAGCTTATACATACCAGGGACTACAACTGATGCATCCTTAGTATATTGCGGGACAATCTTCCGAAGTTCTTCAACACCAGTATCGGCATGAGAACCACAACGGAAATTTTCACCTACAACAATTGCCCTGATGGTGAACATACCACAGCAACGTGCTATGAACTCCTCTCCAGTCAGTTTACTGAAATCGGGAGAAAAGTCAATCACAACCAAATAATCAATTCCTAGTTCGGCAAAGAAATCGGTGCTTTGACGAAGACTCATAAGAGGTCTGTCAAATGGATTTCTTCCCATCATTGTTTTAGGATTTTGGGCGAAAGTGACAACAACAGATCGTAAGTCTTCTTCCTTTTTTGCAAGATCAACTGTTGTAGAAATAATCCGTTGATGCCCAATATGCAAACCGTCATATACGCCAATAGATACAATTGCCGGAACATGAGACAATTCCCGTGAGAGTAGAAGTTGATCAAAGTCATGTAACTCAATCAAAGTGTATGTTCTCCGTAACCAGGTAGGGCGAATATCTTCTTAGGCATGCCGTCTTTCTGTAATCCAACAACTGCCAACAGCGTATTATGGTTGTTAAAAACTAATGCGAATTGGTCATCCTCTGACACCGTCTGAGACATAATACCATGTTTAGTCGGGAGGTTTCCATAGGTCATTCTCAACGAAGCCTCTTCTGTTAGCACTATGGTTCCCATTCCTGGAATACGCTCTATACGGTTAACGCTATGTTGAGCATGCTCACGCAGGATTTCAAAATCGGTGGTTCCTACTGCTTCATCTAATGAAAAAGGACCTACTGCCGTACGTATTAACGCAATCAGATGACCTCTCGAATTGCATGCAAGTGCAATATCTCGTGCTAAAGAGCGAATATAGGTGCCTTTTGAACAATGAACGTCTATAGTCAGTACACCAGCATTCCATGAGAGAATAGAAATATTATGGATAGTAACATTTCTTGGTGTGAGTGTGACTGATTCCCCTGCACGAGCTAATGCATAAGCACGTTTTCCCTGAACATGGACTGCAGAATATGAGGGTGGTATTTGTTCGATTGGACCGATAAACTGTGATTTAATCACTTCAGATATAGTATCGATTGAAGGAACCGGTGCTTCTGCGACCACAGCTCCTTCCGGATCCAGAGTATCGGTTTCAACTCCAAAATATATCTGTGCCTGGTATCGTTTATCCAAGTTCATGAACAGTGGGTTCAATTTTGTAAACGTTCCAGTGAGGATTATCATGAGGCCTTCTGCAAATCGGTCGAGAGTGCCCGCATGACCAACCTTTTTATCAATAATTCGTTTGATAGGGTTTAGAGAGGTAAAAGATGTTACGCCGGTAGGTTTGTTGACCAGCAGAACAGAAGAATTACTGCTCATCGTTCACATGAAGACTATCGATGAGTTCATGCATAGCTTGAGCCTCTTTCAGAGATGTGTCAGCTTTGAACCTCAATTTAGGAGTGTTGCGAGTTTTAAGCAGTACTCCTAGACGCTTTTGTATAAAACCTGCAGCATGCTGTAAAGCTTCAACTGATTGTTGTAAAGTCTGTTCATCTTCAAATGTTGTTACCCATACAGTTGCATATGCTTTGTCGCGTGAGAGCGTGACTTCACTTACCGATACAAATGGACTGAGCCCGTGATGTTTAATTTCACGGGTCACAATCATGGTACTTATAGTTTCTTGTATGCGGGATTCTAACCGCTGATGTACATAATCACTCATTTACTTTTAACTTTTTTGCAACCTCAATAATATCCACAATTTCGAGGATATCTCCAGTTTGAATATTTTGGAAATTATCTATACCAATACCACATTCGAAACCTTCAGAAACTTCTTTCGCATCGTCCTTAAATCTCTTAAGCGATGTAATCTTTCCAGTATGGATTTTAATGCTATCTCGTATTACATTCACCATGGCATTGCGTCTAACTTTACCGTCCGTAACATAACATCCGGCGATAACACCAATTTTCGGTACTTTAAAGGTATCTCGAACTTCAACTTGACCAATGACAATTTCCTTTTTATCGGGTGTCAGCATTCCTTCCATAGCATCACGAATATCGTCTACCGCGTCATAGATAATATTATATTTTCGGATCTCAATCTTTTCCCTCTCTGCAAGTGTTTGTGCTCGAGGAGTGGGTCGAACATTGAATCCAAGCACGAGAGCATCGGATGCGATTGCCAGATTGATGTCATCTTCAATAATAGCCCCTGCTGATGCACGAATAGCATTTAATCGAATTTCGTCAGTAGATAGTTTCTCTAATGCATTTTGTACCGCTTCTACAGAACCCTGAACATCACCCTTGATAATGACATTGAACTCCTGCATCGATCCATCCTGCATTTTGTCAAATATGTTATCTAAAGTAACCTTCTTAACATTCTTTGCTTGTCCCTGGCGTTCAAGTTCCTGTCTCTTTGCTCCAACCTGTCTTGCCTGCTTCTCATTTTCTGTTACCTGGAAGGGGTCTCCAGCACCAGGAATATCACTCAATCCAATAATTTCCACAGGGGTAGCAGGACCAGCTTCAGCAATACGATTTCCATGATCATCGACCATCGCTCTCACTTTTCCAGGATAAATACCTGCAACAAAATTATCTCCCTGTCGTAACGTACCTCGTTCTACGATAATTGAAGCAACAATTCCGCGACCTTGGTCAATTCTTGATTCAAGTACTTTCCCTTCCGCTCTAACGTGCGGGTTCGCAGTCAGTTCAAGCATTTCCGCCTGAAGCAGGATAGAGTCAAGCAAATTATCTATACCTGTTTTCTTAAGGGCTGAAATTTCACAATAGAGCGTATCACCGCCCCAGTCTTCGGGCATTAGACCATGGTCAGAAAGTTGTTGTTTCACTCTATCAACATTGGCTTCATGGAGATCTACTTTGTTTACTGCAACAATAATTGGTACTTTTGCTGCTTTTGCATGGTCAATCGCCTCGATAGTTTGAGGCATCACCCCATCGTTTGCAGCAACAACCAGTACTACAATATCGGTAACCTGAGCACCACGTGCACGCATCATGGTAAAAGCAGCGTGACCGGGAGTATCAAGAAATACGATATCTCCTTTATTGGGAAGACTCACTTTGTATGCACCAATATGCTGAGTAATTCCGCCAAACTCATCTGCAACAATATCGGTAGATCTGATGGCATCGAGCAATTTGGTTTTACCATGGTCAACGTGTCCCATGATAGTAACAATAGGTGCTCGTGCTAATAAATCTGCTGGTTTATCATCGTCAGTAGCAATAAGTGTTTCATCATAAAGTGAAACAATATTCACCTCACAATTGTATTCATTAGCTATGAGGGTAGCAATATCTGAATCAATCTGCTGATTAATGGTCACCATCATGCCCATCTTGAGAAGTTTGCCAATAACTTCAGAGGCTTTCAGATTCATCTTCTTAGCTAAGTCAGCAACCGTGATGATTTCCATGATATCAATCTTTTTAGGGATTGGGTTGGCACGATGCTGATTCTTTCGCTTAATCTGAAAGTCCCGTTCATTCTCACGGTCAGATTTGGAGAAATCTTTTTTCTTTCTATACACCTTTTTTGCAGGTTTCTGGGCAATAGGCGGCATATCCCCTGATGGAGCGCCTCCTCCTGCACCGGGACGAGGGCCTCTTGGGCCGTTAAAACCACCGGGACGACCGCCTTGACCAAAGGGTGGTCTACCACCTCTTGGAGGAGGTCCGCCACCGGGTCTGTTCTGACCAAAAGGAGGTCTTCCTGAATCACCTTGTGGACGAGGACCACCAGGTCCGGGCCTTCCTTGGTATCCACCAGGACGACCAGTTGGTCTTCCTGAAGAACCACCTACCTGACCTACTTGTCGAGGTCCACCTGCAGATTGAGGTGCTCGTGGAGAAGTTGGATTGTTCTTACGCCATTCAGCATGAGCATGAGCGGTCTGTCCTTGCCCAGGAACTGGCGGCAGATTCTTGGGTGCTATAACAACAGGAGTAGAGGGGCCAGAATTTGGAGTTTTTCTAAAAGGATGATCAGTACTTTTACGAGTCTCTCTTTTAGGTGCAGTCTTTTCACGAGTAGGTTCCTGTTTTTTTTCTACAGTTTTCTTAGGAGCTGATTCGACGGAAGCTTTTGATTCGGTCTCATTTGCCGCTCTTGCAGGAGCCTGTTCAGTTTTTGTCTCAACAACCGGTTGTACACGTTCTTGTTCAGCAGGTTTTTCGACTGGTTTCTCTACTGGTTTTGCCTGCGGTCTGACTACCACGACTTTCTTCTTTACCACAACCACTTTTTTCTTTTCAACAGGACGTGAAGATTCTGTATCTTCCTTTTGAGAAGACTTCTCAGTGTTCTGAACAGGTCCACGTGCATGTTTAATTAAGGTTGTTTTTGGTTTTTTATCATCTTCCGTCATAATTACTTTCGATTACTCCTCGTCTTCTTCCACTTCTTCTACTTCTTCAAAACTTAAACCAACACCACAATTGGGGCAACTTGTCATGTCGGGTGTAAGTGTATGCCCACATTCAGGACAAAGGAATTGCTGTTCCACTTCGGAATCAATCTCTTCCTCTACAATATCGACATACTCTCCAAGGACGCTGTGGATTTTGCGTACCTCTTCATCAGAAATATCTTCGAGACTGTTTATCTCATCGTCAGTAAGATTAACAAACTCTTCAACTGTATAAATATCATGGAACTGAAGCTTGTCTACAATTTCCTTACCAAGTTCTGCGATATCAGCAAGCATCAATTCTTCATCTTCCTCTTCATAATATTCCGGTTCATTCTGAGGAATATCAGTAAACAAGGCGTCAACACGTTCCTTGGTCTCAAAATCGAGATCCATTTCACGATACTGGTCAAGTGTCTTTACGTCAATAATCCAATCAGCAAGCTTATTTGCAAGACGTACATTAATTCCCTGTTTTCCAATCGCAAGTGATAACTGACTGTCTTCAACAACTGCTATTGCAGTTCGTTTAGCTTCATCAAGAATTACTACACGCTTTACTTCAGCAGGTGAGAGACAATTTTTAATGTACTCAATTGGGTTTGGATCATACCGCAATACATCAATTCTCTCCCCTTCCATCTCTCTCATGATAGTCTGAACTCGAATTCCCTTCAACCCAACACAGGCTCCAACAGGATCGAGGTCTGTTCTATGTGAATAGACAGCGACTTTTGTACGATATCCAGGCTCGCGAACTATTTTATGAATTTCGATTGAGTGATCATAGATTTCCGGTATCTCCAATTCAAACAGCTTGCGAACAAATTCAGAATGTGTTCGAGAGAGAACTACCCGTAATTGGCCATGCTCTGGCTTCTCCACCTGATATACATAGCATTTTATCTTATCATTCTTTCGATAAATTTCTCGTGGACTTTGGAATTTCTTTGGAAGATATCCTTCAATTTTTCCCAAATCAATAAACAGATCACCATTTACTTCCCGCTGGTAGTAACCGATAATCATCTCTCCCTCTTTAGACTTGAATTCGGAATACAGGGTATCTTTCTGGATTTCTCTCAGATCTTGCTTTGCCTTCTGCTTTGCACTCTGTACCGATATTCGGTCGAAAGTTTTTGGGTCTATCGGTATCATGAGTTCGTCACCCACTTCACACTCTTCATGAAGCTCTCTTGCCTCGGAAAGTGAAATTTCGTCAAACTCATCATCGAAATCATCATCTTCCACAATCATTTTTTTTGCAAATAATTGTACGTTATCGTGTTCTTCATTGAATTGAACCACCGCATTATCACTTGAGCCAAACTTTCGTTTATAAGCAGCGAGTAATAGACCACGAATAGTTTCAAGAACGAGATCTTCACTTATGCCTCGTTCATTAACGAGATTGCGAATTGCATCTCCTAAATCATTGGACATTGTTACATATCCTCCCATGCGTATGCTAATTTAGCCTTTTGAATATGGCTGTACTGTATGATATATTCCGTATGAATTTCTGTGCTATCTTCAATCTGTGCCTGAGTAAGAACCACTGATTCTCCTTCAACTGATGAAATAATACCCTCTACCCAAGCATTTTTTTTGGTGTCATAAACTCTACAGCGTTTGCCGGAAAAAAGAGAGAATTCATATACATCCCTGAAATTTCTTTGTATTCCTGGTGTAGATACTTCCAAATCCAAGTGTCGTTCGCCTTGTAATAGACTCAGACGAGGAAACAGAATTCTATGTGCTTTCGTGCACTCTTCAATCCCTGCAGTATGTTCTTTTGTGGTGATAATAACGACCACATGTGTGGTATCCCGATGTTCATCTTTTCTCGCATCTACTACTAAAATTCCTATAGGATTGAGTACCGATGAGATTTCTTTGAATAATGCATCGTTCTGAATACTATTTCTCAATACAACTCCATAAAAAAGGGATCGGCCTCTGCGATCCCCAAAAATCAAATCTAACTAACAAAACACTAATTCATTTACTAACTATTGTCAATCCACCGCTACACAGAAGCTGATAACAGGAATTGAAACAATCTCTTCCAGTAATGCAATACAGACTCGAACAGTAGACCCTGTAGTTACTATATCATCAAAGAGAACGATGGCATCATACTCATCAATACAATCCTTGTTGACATTAATCATCTGTTCATTGCGGCAATACGCGAGCTGTGTCATGTGTAATCTTTGTTCTCGATTCAAAGATTTCTGTGGTGGAGATCCAGTTCTTCCTATGAGAGGGAGGAATGGTATTCCCCCTTTTCGAAGAATTGTTGTTACAGGATCCCACCCTGTAGCTGATATACGCTGCCTGCTGCAAGGAACGGGAACACAGAGAATCCTTCCGTATATGAGTTCTAACATATGATAATCGGTTTGAATCAAATGTGAAATAGTATGAGAAATTCTTTGTATGTCACTTTTTTTGTATAGTAAAATCAGTTGTTTAACATCCTTAGCATAGGGAAAGACACGATGCAGGTAATGGTTAGTTACTGGGTGCTGGCATTGAGCATCTTCATGTAATAAGGGTTCACCACAAACACTGCAGAAATGAGGAGTCACATACTTGCATTTTTGTTGCTCCAATTTGGCATAACATAAAAGACATACTTCATAAAACAGGAAGCTTGTGTGTCTGCAAAGAGGACATACTCCAAAGGAATAGTTCATATTGCTATAACGGGAACAAGTGAAAAAAAACTTTAAAAATGTTAGGAAAAATTATTGATTTCATCCTGTATATAGTCAAGAAATCTCATAGTCTCCATGGGAGTTGATTCTTCAATTGGGAAGTCTCTAATTTCTGAAATAAGTGAATCCCAGGGAGATTCTGTTTCAGGTGGAGGTGTAGAACCTTTGAATAAATCCAATTGTCCACTGTTGCTGCGTAATTCATAATCGGCAAAGTGCAGTTTCTGGAATTGTGCTGCTTCTCGAATTACCGGGGCTGGAATTCCAGCCATTTTTGCCACATGAAGCCCGTAAGAACTATCGGCTACACCCTGTTGTATTTTTCGCAGGAAAACTATAGACCGTTTTGATTCAGCGACTGCAAGTGTCAATAGTTGCATCCCGCTCGTATCGAGCATGGTTAGCTCATGATAATGGGTTGCAAACAATGTTTTTACATGAAGTTCAACCATAGCCCGCATTACAGCATAAGCAATAGACATTCCATCTTGTGTACTTGTTCCTCGTCCAATTTCATCCATGATTGCAAGAGAACGGGAAGTCGCTGTCCTTAGGATAAAAGCTGCCTCTTGCATCTCTATAAGGAATGTTGATTCACCACGTGCAAGATTATCACTCGCCCCTACCCTGCAGAACAATCGATCGGTTAATCCAATCTTAGCTGAAGCAGCAGGAACATACGATCCGATATGAGCCATGAGAACTATTAGAGCATTCTGTCGTAAATAGGTCGATTTCCCTGCCATATTTGGACCGGTAATAAGGCAGAAACGATCATAGTCGCCACCTACAAGGAGACTATTGTGAACAAATTCTCCCTTCGGAAGATACTGTTCAACTACAGGGTGCCTACCGCTCTCAATTGTCAGAATCTCATCTTCTATGATTTCCGGCTTACAATATTCATTACGTTGTGCTGTATGAGCAAGAGATTGCATACAATCGATAGTAGAGAAGAATTCACCAAGCCTCATGATAGGGATCTGCAATTCGGCTGTATGTTTAAGCAATTCTTCGTAGAGATCTTTCTCAAGCTCATCTGCTTGATCTCCACTTGCGATAATCTGAGTCTCGAGATTAATAAGTTCATCAGTTGTGTATCGCTCGGCACTTACGAGAGTCTGTTTTCTATAAAACCAATCAGGAATTTTATTGTTATGAGTTTTTGGAATCTCTATAAAATATCCAATTATTTTATTGTGAGAAAGCTTGATTGTTGAAAT
>CAZTUL010000011.1:24973-27924 GCA_964616275.1 uncultured Spirochaetaceae bacterium
ATCCTGCGGATTTGCTCTATTCATGCTCACGCGTGTGATAAGTCGTGATACATCACGAATACCACTGAGTAAAGCTCTTACACGTTGTCTTTCTGCCTCATTCTGAACGAACCAAGTAACATGATGTTGCCGTTCTAAAATATCGTCTATTCTTGCCAGCGGGGAGGAAATCCAATCCTTAAGCATACGAGACCCGCCCGAAGTACACGTCATATTAAGCGTACTGAAAAGTGTTCGTTGAGTTCCACCCTCCTGAAGGTTATTCACTAATTCAAGATTTTTTCTTGTAGATTCATCAATAAGCAGATAATGACTTTGATCCACTTTTCTCAATTCAGTAATATGTGTGAGTGAAGTCTTTGCCGTTTCTTGCATGTATCGGAATAATGCTCCAGCTGCTAGTAACCCGGTATCTTCTTTATCGATTCCAAACTGTTTAAGGCTCAGTGATCCTACATGATTCTTAAGAAGTTCAAATGCATGGGATTTGGAAAAATACCATGCTGGAAGTCTTGTACACATACTCTCCATCTGATTAATAATCTGAGCAAAATCCTTGTAGGTAAAATAATCATCCTCATGAATAATCACCTCTTTCGGTTTTAGTTGTTCGTATAATGAACGTACCGATTCAAAACGATGTTCTTTTGAAAAAGAAAGAAGTGAGAATGTACCACTTGAAAGTTCACAATAGGCACAAGAAATTTCCTGGTGATGCAACGATATAGCCAGAAGATAATTATTAACACCGGCTTCAAGGAATTCATCTTCAACGACCGTCCCTGGTGTTATGGTTTGTACTACTTCACGTCGTGCTATTGAACGATTATCATGAGGTAATTCAACCTGCTCACAGACAGCAATTTTCTTCCCTTCATCCAAAAGCCGTTTAATATAATTTTTTGCTGCATGATATGGAATCCCGCACATGGGAACTCCATTTCGGGAGGTTAATGTTATATTAAGAAGCTGAGACACCTCCTTGGCATCGTCAAGAAACATCTCATAAAAGTCACCCAATCGAAAAAACAAAACCTCGTTCTGGTGCTCACGCTTCAGTTCGAGGTATTGTTCCATCATAGGAGTAATAGGTTTACTGCTCATGATTCCCGCATAACTTAGTAGATGCTGGTCGTAATTGCCAACACTAATCGCAAACCACTTGTATCCGTTCCGTCACTGAAAATCTGTCCAGGTAACCAGGTAAAGGGTCCCCCTGCCTCCATCTGAGCATTCTTTACGAGATAGAGACCAAGTGGAAATCCAGGGACTTTCAGCCGTATACCGATGCCGGCAGAAAAGTACCAATCAAGAGGACTTGTTCCTACACTTTGAAGGTCAGTCGAAGTGCCGGTTGCACTCACAAAAGCTTCTCCCCACAGAACATTCTCTGCTATTTGAATACTGAATTCTAACGATGAATCCCACAAGAACTCAAAGAAGAATTTTGGTAAAAATCCTCGTGCTATAGTCATACCGTCTATATAGAGGTATTCATACTGTGAAGCACTCATGCCCCAGTCCCAAGGACCACTCCAATCACCGCTGTTCTGCGGATAATACTGATCGAACATCATCGAAACGGTCGTGTTTAAGCTCACTACTCCCGGAGTCGGTTTCTCTCCAGGTATTTCAAATATCTTCTGGAATGCTGAAAAACTTGTGGAGGTTCTCAAATAGTTTGACAGACCGCCAAGTATTCCACCGGCATAGGTCAAATTCTGACTTACTACATATCCTCTCGTAGTATTGTTTATGAGATCCCTGCCATCCCAGGTAATTGAAGTGCCAATTCTGTTGGAGAACTTCCAAGCTTTCCCGTATTCACCAATCAGATATTCATATGGGGTAAATAGAGCTGAATCAAAATAGGTTCTATTTAACGTAAACGAAGGCCCGATGGACAGAGAGAGTCTTCCTGAATCGAAGAGGAAGGTATAGCCAGTGGTATATCCCAAAGTGATTCTCCACTGTTCATAACTCATGAGATACTCTGCATCCGGTCGTTCTTTTCCTGCCGCTACCCACGATTCATAGCTGGTATAGGGATAAGGATAAGCTTTGCTCTCTCTAAATTCAGTTGATGGGGAGTGGTTTCCCAATAACATACCACTTCCCGAGGTTCGTCGATTAAATGAAAGATTTACAGCATTACTCCACCGCTTATCACCAACCCAGGAATCTCTGAAACTGATAGATGCTGTCTGGTTATCGGGAGAGAGTTCCGTAGAAATCTCAAGGTCTCTTCCTGTACCGAACAAATTGGTGTCTGACCATGAGAGGAATCCGCTCACAGGGAAGCCCTCTACATTACCACCAAAAGTTGCACCAAAACCAATATTCATCTGATTACCTTCAGTGACCTCATAGGTAACCACTAAAGAATTTTCGGTAGACCCATAACCAATAGAGGGAACTACATCGGTAAGCAATCCAGTATTGTAGAGATTTTGTGCACTCTGAACATATTTTGCCTTACTAAAAATATCGCCTGCATTAAGGGATAGTTCGCGCTCAAGAACATAAGGTTTTGTCTTTGTAAGGCCTCGAATAATAACCTCTTCAACGGTTGCCTGTCCACGTTCCCCAATGACTATGGTATAGCGAATACTTGATTGTTCTGTATTCCGTGATTCACGTACATCAATGGTGTTCTCAACATAACCTTCGTTCCAGTAGAGATCAGCAACTTTACTAATTTCTGATTGGACTCGAGATATATCCAGTACACTTCCTTCACGCATCGTGAGTAACGACTGAATTTTTTCATCACTGTAAATGGTGTTACCTTCTACATCCATTCCTCCGAAATACCACTGAGTTCCCTCTTGTATTTCAAAGACTACCCGCAATTTCCGTATTTCTGTATCTTCTTCCGGTAAATCTTCAAGTTTCACATCCAGGATTTGTGCATCTACAAACCCATTCTTCTGATAGGCGAGTTGCAATGC
>CAZTUL010000011.1:28024-42797 GCA_964616275.1 uncultured Spirochaetaceae bacterium
GTGAATTCAATGAATAATTCGTTATTATTGACTCCTCCCCGTTTTGCCTCTGCTTGAAAAACACTGAAGTACTGGAGGTTGTTAAGTTCTCGTTCTAGGTCTGCATATAAAACCTGTGTGAACTGTCGACCTAGATAGGAGTAAGTTAAATCGTCAAGTTCATCCTTTTCTACATTATTAAGTCCTTTATAGGTGAAGCCACGTATCTCTTTTTGCAGATACCATTCGTATTCAGTAATAGAAAATGTAAGTTCAATACCATCACCTTGGATGTTTGAGGAATAATCGGGAACTATATCAACACGATCGTATCCTTTACTCGTATAAAGTTGCCTAATTTCTCTCACTGAACGATTTAAATCGGCTGTATCAAACAAGGCTCCAGCTTGTAATGACAACGCATTCTGCAAACCTTCACTAGAGATGAATTTATTCCCGGTAAACTGAATTTTCGTAAGCTTTTGACGTTCAACAAATTCTATGTAAATCATAGTCTCATCGGTTGATCCATCAACTCGGGCCGGAATGATTATTACTTCAAGAAACAATCCTGTTTCAAGAAGATCCTGTTCTAAAGTATCAATAATTTCTTGGTTATACTGAGTTCCAATGAGTGGGTCCACAAAAGAATCTATTTCAGAAGGTTCAACTGTCTGTAAGTCAACATAGACAAATTCTTTTATGGGTTTGCCTTCCCACCAAGCTTCAAGATTAGGTGTATCTGCTGCTGTGAGAGGTATTATTAACAGAATAAAGAGAATTGAAATCAAAACTTTTCGCAGCATGTGGTCTCCTTTTAGAATTCGAATCGCTTTGTTACACTGAATCCCATAGTATCGAATAAATCAAAAATCGACAACTCTATAGGTTGAGTGAATACACTGAAAGTCGCCAGAGGATTACTCCATTCAATACTCAGTTCGGTGTCAATTCGTAAATCATTAGCTAGGAAAGAAGTAGCTTCACCTAAACTGTCTCTCCTGAAGTGTAACATACCCTGAAGGTAAAAATCATCTAATAAGTATTTGCCAATATACATAGTTGTATTATCCAGATATCTTGCAATAGGACTTATTGTAGTATCTCCACTAATCCCAGGAAGTGCTTCAAAAATAATATTCTGTAATAAGTTCGTTCGGATTGTGAATACATCCAGACCTAGAGATTCTCTAATAATACTGGAGAATCCCAGTGAAATAGTTGTAGCTTGAAGGAATCCTAGACGAGAAATTACATCAGTAGCAGCTGAAGCAATCTGTGCCACGCTGGTAACTCCTCCATCCTGCGCGGATCCAGCTGATACGATATTTTGCCCGAGTAATTCGAGAATTTCATTTGTAGATCGAAGGGGCACCGATTCAAAACGAGGATTAAGATCATCAAATCGAGCCTCTTGCAATACCATAAAGATATCAACTCGAGTTCCATCAGCTTCAAATTCGCGTAATCGAGCTCTTAGATTCAAGCGCGGCATAAGATCTTCACCTAAACTGGCACTCAGGTTTGGGAATTTAAGAGAACCTTCTGTAATGTAAAAATTTTTCTGGACATAATAGATTTCTCCACTTCGGAAGGCTAGTTCCCCAGTAAAACTAGTTGTCATTACAGGAGCTTCAACCAATACTTCAACAACCTGATTATCGGTAAAAGTTGCTCGAAGAATTGGTGATTCCATATCGGGAAATATGAATGAGACATTTCGACCCGTTCGCAGAGTCATATCTATATTCGTTCTTGCCTTTGGTACCACCCAAGCGGGAAGTTCAGGGAGTCCAAAAGAAATAAGCCCCTCTGAAACGGTCACATCACCATATAACGTCTCTTCTGTAGGCGTTCCATCAATAGTAAACGTTCCTGCTGCAAGTGCTTCAACATTAATTTCAATATCGAGGATTGGAATCCAAAGTGAAATTGGATTATCGATTTCAAGAACATCTATACGGTAATGTGGAATATTCCATTGCTCAAACGAAGCTTCCAACTGCACCATACCGTTTGCCCGTCTTCCTGATGTATGGACAGTAGAAATTGGGGTTGGAGCAACCGTAACTAGATTCTCGGAGATAATAACAACTGGATTTTTCATAGATAACAGTTCACCCACAGTCCAGAATGTAGTCATATTAACTGAATTAGCGGTGAGAGTTCCGTAATAGTCAGGATCCCGGATGTCTCCATCAATAACGAGAGATCCTGTAAATAATCCCTCCTGAAAATCTATAATAGGTTCTAAAAGAATAGAATTTATCAACCTGATATCAAATTCAACAAATGGAATATTTAGAGAAATATAAGAATCATGTATAGTTCCTTCAAGGTCCATGGGTATAGGAAAACCTTGGGTAAATTTTGCCCGTACTTCGCCAGTTTTAAAAGAATAGTGCCCTGAAACTGTTCCGTCGTTACCCGATTCTACGAAAATTGAATCATCGGCAAATGAGACGATATGAGTTCCAGATTTCCATGGTATTTCTCCATAGAGCAATACATCAGAATGAGTCAGTGAAATAATTGGCAGCTGTGAGCTCTCGTTGAAATTGTTTGTTATCCAAGAAAAAAGATTCGTCGAAGGCAAAAATTGTGTTGTTGCGTACATGGTCGCTCTAGTTGTTCCATCTCTCCAGATAACAGGGAATTCACTCGTGAAATGTGTCGTTAGCTCAGAGACACCTGTATAAGGTATTTTCAGTTCATCAATAGAAATCGACGTACCGCCATCTCTGAAAGCTCCTTCATCTATGAGTAATCCCCAATCTTCAGCATGAAGCTGTGCAGAAAAATCCCTGTCTTCCTTCAACCATTGACCCGAAATTGTTGCGTGGCCAAGTGCTGAATCTCTTAAGTTAAATTCACCAACGAGGGAAAAGTTTAATGAGAGTTGGGGTATGTTAGAGAGAAACCGAGATACTGACAAATTCTCAAAACCTGCCGATCCTTTTGCTCTCTGTGCATCACGTTCATCGGGAAAGAAAGAGAAATAAAGTCGTTCACCTGTTTCACTTGAAAATTCAGAAATTGCAGAAAAATTTCGTAATTCTCCATTAAAAAGAGAAATAAGGTTCTCGTTCTTAACTCGGATAGAACCTTCTAAAGTACCAAAAGAGTCAGTGTAGGTAACTTGAGACACTTGCAATTGCCTTGGATCTGCATCAAGCACGAATGAAAATGAGAACGGCTCCTGTGACCCCCAGGACAATCCAGTCAGAGACAATTGCGGGGCTGAAATGAGAAACAATTCTTCAGCGATAGAAAAGTCAGCAGCGAGCTGCCCATTAAGCATGCCTTGTCCACTAAATATGGTTCCTTTTGCAGGTGGTAAAAGCAGTGAATTCAAATTAAGGTCAAACGTTATATGTCCAGGCGTTGACAGAATATCTACTGAAGCATCTACATTGTCTGACTCAAGAGTAATCAATCCCAAAGAATTATCGAATTTTAATCCGACAGGATACGCAGCTTCCGGCACAGAAAGGACACCATTTGCAAGTAATTCTCCCGTCCTATCCCACGCAACATCTCCTGCAAATTGAGAACTAGGAAAAATTGGAGAAGTAATCAGAAATGAATATTGCTGTGCTGCGAGTCGTTCAAAGTCAGCAGCAACTACAGTTGATCCACTTTCAACTTCATTGAGTTGTAATTTACCTTCTGGGAATAGACGATTTCGGTCAATTGCACCATTATATGAGAGCCGATATCCTTCAGTTGTCACGGTGGCAAGTTCAACTGTATACGCATCCGCATCAAAATCGCCAGACAGGGTTGAAGCTACATTGAATCTTTGTTCATTTACTGCAAGATAAGAAATTCCAAGTTCGGAACTTATACGACCGAGAGATAAGTCAGGAGTGATAGAAAGTGAAACGTTTCCTTGCAGTGTTGTCTCAGGTACGAGCAGCTCAAGCACAGAAGGGAAAAATTCTGAAAATATCGGTGATAAATTATATGGTTTCAAACGATTCATACGAAGGAGCAGACGAGCGATATCTTCCTGGTCATCATACGAGAAAGAGAGTTGCATTCCCTGAGAATGAGATAATTCTGCAGATATCATCGGTATAGTAGGTGACTCAGGTCGATAGAGAATACGTGCCGAAACTTCTCCTTCAAGTTCGTCACTCGTAAAATCATCCACATATAGTTGAGATCCTGTTATTTCATACGATGAATTGAATGTTACAGCTCCTGAAGCAAAGCCTCGGAGAGTTTTTGCCAAAGGGATAGTACTTGTGAGTGTAATTTGCGTACTTGCCTCAAGATTACTTTCATCAGTAGTAGTATCTTGTATCATGAGTGCATATGGTTGAATGAATTGTGCAGATTCTACATAGGAGGTGTTCTCGTTAAGAGGCAATACAAAATCCCAATGGGCTATTTGATTTGCAAAAATTTCCTCTGCATCAAACTGTAACGATAGATTGGGATTGTTTTGTTGGAAAAGAAATACAGGAGATATGATGGTGAGCAATAATTCTTGTTGGTTTCGAATTTGAATCTCATCCTGCGACGCAAAACGCACTCGAAGGTTTTGATTTTCTTCATACGCTGCCTCTACAGAAATATCAGTAATCACTCCATCCAAGGCACCATACATTCCGTTCAGTGAAGGTATAGTTGCTGCGAGTGTTTCCATCAGACCTTCAGATACTGTAATATCGGCACCTGCTGTAGCCATTTGTAATGATGCCGTCGCTGCTTCGAAATTGGATTGAGCCTGCAGCGTATCGATAGTAACACCGACACGCCCGCTTCCCCCTAAAAGTGAGTCAAATGATTCGGAAACGAGAGAAATCCCCCAATTCTCGAAAGAAGATTCAACATTGATATTCCCGCTCACTAAAACAGAACTGTAACCGGAATCTACACGAATACCTAATTCGCCTTCAACCGTTGTCCCGAGCGTCATATACATATCCTGAACTTCGGTTTGTAAAGCATTCATGGAAATTATCGTATGTTTCGCAGAGAGTGAGCCTTGGGTGAGCATAGCATTCTTAATGAGTACTGAGGCTTGCAGTTCTTTCACCTCAGCATTGATTATCTCCGACACATATCCTATTGAGGCATCCGTTATCTGAAGTTCAATGCTGCGGTTAGCAAGCAGCGATGAAGTTTGGTCAGGATTTAATTCTTGACTGTTTGAGGCAAAATAATCGGTAAATTGTTGTATCTGTGATTGATTCAGCTTTGAAGAGAGCCCGACAATAGTTACGTTTATATTCTTAGGGACAAATGGCTCCCAGATAAAACGATAGACTGGGACATCTATAGAGATGCTTCGAGCAGTTGCAAGTTCTTGACTTTGGTGATGTTTAAGAGATGGATTATGGAGAACTATCCCATTAAATAAGGTTGGTTCGACCGATGAAACTGATACTGTATATTCACCATCTCCCGATAATCGGGACAATATATTTTCAGTAACTCTGTCGGCATAATTGGGTAGTAGTGAGAGTGCATTAAAAACCACTACAGAAATCAATACGACCAATAGGAGTATGAGAGAGGTGATTATGTTTCCGGTCGTTGTGTGATACTTCATCTAAACATCCACATAGTCCTCAGTATACCGGGAAATAGTGTGTTTACCTACCCTTTTCTACTTTCAGCATAGACAGTTCTTGTCAATTACAACAAGGTTGAGTAGTATGAGGATACACAGATTTTCAGTGAAAAGAGGAGATTTTTCCCATGCAGGACATACTAGACCGTTTTATTGTTGTTGAGGGCTTGGATGGAGCGGGTACTACTACCCAGATGAAGGCACTTGCTGAAGCATTTGATAAAGCAGGAGTCCATTGCCATGCAACCTTTGAACCGACATCATCGCCACTAGGGAGTCTTGTACGTAGTGTATTACGAAAAGATGTTGTCACCACACCATTAGCATTGGCAATGCTCTTCTCTGCCGATAGAGAGGATCACTTGCACCATCCCATAACAGGAATAGTAGAAAAATTATCGAAAGGTGCTGTGGTAATTTCCGATCGTTATCTTTTTTCATCGCTGGCATATCAATCAGTGGATTGTGGATTTGAACGAGTGAGCTCTTTGAACGATTTTCCTATACCCAGATATATTGTTTACTTGGATACACCGGTAGATGCCTGCCTACAAAGAATTGATTCCCGTGATAATGAGCGGGAAATATTCGAAAAGCAGGAATTCCTTGAGAAAGTCAGAGATAACTATGAATTTATTTTTGCAGATCTTCCTGAAGAGGTAACACTATTGCGGATAGATGGAATGAAGAGTAAAGAGGAAATCACTCACAGTATCTTATCTGTGCTTCGAAAGGATTCACTACTCTAAGTAAGTCCCACAAAATCGCTACCGAATAAACATTGCATCACCATAGCTGAAAAAACGATATGTATGCTCTATCGCATGCTGATACGCTGAAAAAATATGTTCCTTACCGGCAAATGCAGAAACCAACACCAGTAGTGTAGACTCAGGTGTATGAAAATTTGTTACCAGCTGATCCACTACATGAAACTGATACGGCGGACGAATAAAAAGTCGAGTACTTCCTCTTCCGGAAGAGAGTTCGCCTCTCTCGCTATCGAATGCCGATTCAAGAGTGCGTACACTGGTAGTTCCCACTGCAATAATCTTTCTTCCATTCTGTTTTGCTTTGTTAATAATATCTGCTGAATCATTCGGAATTTCATAATGCTCAACATGCATGGGATGATCATCAAGTTCTTCGGTACGTACTGGAAGGAACGTTCCGGGTCCTACATGTAAGGTAACAGGACACAAGGTGATTCCCTTTTGCTTAATTGTTTCTAGAATAGAATCTGTAAAATGGAGCCCTGCAGTAGGGGCTGCAACAGAACCGGCAGATTCAGCATACACTGTCTGATACCTCGATTCATCTGCTATGGCGTCATCACGTTTAATATAAGGGGGCAATGGAACATGTCCGCAGGTTGAGAAAAAATACTCATCTATTGGGGTATCGAAACGAACTACTTTGCCCTCTTCATGATCTCCAATTATTTCTGCTTTCCATACCTCTTGCTGAGCATTTGAAAACGTATAGCGTTTCCCTATACGCTGTCTCTTGCTTTTTGTCACCATGGCTGTCCATGTATTATCGGGTAATTCATGGAGAAAGAGAAATTCAACTCTTCCACCTGACTCGGATTCGGCATAGACGCGTGCTTTTCGTACTTTTGAATTATTTACTACAAGAACACTTCCAGATTCAAAGAAATTTGCGATATCAGCAATATGAGAATCGGTACAGTGTCCCGTCTTTCGATCAAGCACTAACAAGCGACTTTCACCTCTTGATTCTGAAGGGAACTGTGCTATGAGATGCTCGGGTAAATTAAAAGAGAATTCCTTGGTTTTCATCTGCTTTCCTGTCGTACGGTATATGTAAGAGATCATAAGCAAGCGATGTTGCCATTCGACCACGAGGAGTCCGTTTTAAATATCCTTTTTGAATAAGGTATGGTTCATAAAAATCTTCAAGTGATTCAATAGCTTCACCTACAGAGATAGCCAGTGTTTCAGCACCAACAGGACCACCATCATAAAATTTAATAATAGTTCGAAGAATGTTTCTATCCTGCTGTTCAAGTCCTTCGGCATCAATTCCTAACCGTTCCATACTCATGCTTACTATGGAATCGTCAATAGTACCATTTCCGAGTACCGAAGCATAATCACGTAATCTTCGCAATAGACGATTGGCAATACGTGGAGTTCCGCGAGAACTTTTTGCCAATAATTGAATTGCCGACTCCTCAATAGAGGTTTCGAGAATCTGTGCTGAGCGGCGAATTATTTTTACGAGTTCTTCCTCTTTATAAAATTCAATTCTGCATGTGATACCAAAGCGTGAATATAATGGTGAGGATACTTGTCCTGCCTTAGTCGTTGCACCAATAAGAGTAAATCGAGGAATAGGAATACGAATGGTTCGTGCAGCGGGACCTTGGCCGATAACCCAGTCAATCTCATAATCTTCCATAGCAATATAGAGCATTTCTTCAAGAGCAGGTCGCATTCGGTGAATTTCATCAATAAAGAAAATGCTTCCTTCGGTTACATTTGTGAGAATTCCCGCAAGATCTTTTGGTTTTTCTAAAGCTGGGGCACTTGTCATACGAATTTCTGCACCCATTTCGTTTGCGATGATAGATGCAAGTGTAGTCTTCCCCAATCCCGGTGGACCAATGAGAAAGACGTGATCAAGAGAATCTTTCCGATCACGTGCAGCTTGAATAAAAATGGATAGGTTTTCCTTAATGCGCTGCTGTCCTTGAAAATCGACTAGTGCTTTAGGACGGAGAATGTTTTCCTGAACATCGTTTTCTTTCTGAAAACTACTTGAGAGTAGCGATGTTTCTTGTATTTCACTCGTTTCCACGTTATCCCAGCCTTATAATCGCATGTTTAAAGAGATACTCCTCTGATTCATGAAGAGACTTCCCGTGAAGCAAGTCCGCCTGTTCCTCAAGTATCTGTGCTACTACAGTAATGACTTGTCGTTTATCATATCCCATATCGGATAGAGCGGCAACAAGATCGTCATATCGTTTGTCGAAGCCTGTTGAACTTCCCTTTACCTGCTGTTTTGGAGTTTCGAATATTATGGTGTCCCGGAGTGCAAGTACAATTTTTTGCGATGTTTTTGGCCCAATTCCAGGTATTGATGATAAAAATGTGAGATCATTATCATCAAGGGCCTTTATAAAGGATCGAACTTGAACTCCACTTAAAATTTTAATTGCCTGTTTTGGCCCTATCCCATTCACCTTAATAAGTTCAAGGAACAGTAATCGTTCATCCTCATCGGTAAAACCATATAGAGTCATACTATCTTCTCTATGTTGTAACCAGCTGAGCAGTCTAACTTGCCTGCGTGCATCGTTATGTAATTGAGACAGCTTACTAGCTGTTTGCGATGATACTATCAGATCGAATTCAATCCCACCTGTAGTACGAATAACTGCTTGTTGTGCTCCAACTGAAATTACTTCGCCTATAACTGCATGAATCATGAAAGCCTCCTATGGGTTGCAAGACAAATTGCAGCTGCTAAAGCATCTGCCGCATGATCGGGGGATGGAAGCATGTCAAGTTTTAGTAATAACTTTACCATTTCCTGAACCTGATGTTTTTCAGCTGTTCCATATCCAGTAACTGCCATTTTAATTTGTAACGGCGTAAAAAGTTTTACTGGAACGTTCTGTATGGACAATTGTTGAATGATTGCTCCGATAACTTTAGCAACAGTAATTGCAGAACTCACATTCTTAGCAAAATAGATATCTTCCATTGAGACGTGTGTCACGCTGTATTCAGATGCAAGTTTTCCTACATTATTTGCTATTGCATGGATGCGTTCTTCTGTGGGTTTATGTGCAGCCGTACGCACTACACCGAAAGAAACAGGCCGGTATCGTTGGCCAAAAACTTCGACCACGCCCCAGCCTGTCTGTGCGATGCCTGGATCTATGCCCAGAATCAGCATACGTTACTCTTCTTCGTCGTTAAAATCATCTGGAATGTCCAGATTTGATGATACTTGCTGTACATCATCCAGTTCTTCTAACCGCTCGATGATTTTTAAAACTTTACGTATTTTTTCGTGTTCCAGGGAAACCGTAGTGTCGGCAATTTTGTCAACCTCAGCTGAGATTTCTGTGAACCCCTTTCCCTGTAGGCCCTCAAGTACATTGGAAAATTCACCGGGATCAGTGTACACTTCAATAACATCATCCGATGTGCTGATATCTTCTGCACCAAGCTCAAGGGCTGCTTCTAGAATTTCATCTTCGGTGTAGGTCTCTGCATCGTAGGCAATAACACCTTTAGTCTGGAACATATACGAAACACTTCCAGTAGAACCTAGAGAACCGCCAAGTTTTGTAAGGGTACTTCTTACATCGGCAGCAGTTCTATTTTTGTTATCGGTTAAGGTATCTACAATAATGGCCACACCACCTGGTGCATACCCTTCATAGGTTAATTCATAATAGGTCGAGTTTTCCAACTCGCCGGTACCTTTCTTTATAGCCCGCTCAATATTATCTTTGGGCATATTCTCCGAACGAGCTTTCAAAATAGCCGTGCGCAGTCGGGCGTTAGAATCTGCATCACCACCGCCCATCTTTGCAGCGACCATGATTTCTTTAATTAACTTAGTAAATTTTTGCCCACGCTTTGCGTCAGCTGCACCTTTTTTGTGCTTGATTGTTGCCCATTTGCTATGGCCGGACATATCTATTAAACCTCTTGATTATCTAGTTTTTTCGAAGAATTCGTTTTATACAACGCTCTCAATGAACACGTTAGGGTACCATGTGGCATTTTTACCTGTCAAGAGCCTCGCTTTTCTTCCAGCTCTTGAATAAATGAGAGGACAAGCGAATCAAGGAGCATAAATCCCTCTTGAGTAAGTGCAACATGATTTGAGTCAATACGCATCAGCTCTGCATTATGAGTCTGTAATCGATTGAGAGTCTCAGAAAAAAGGTTCATAAAGGATTTGCCGAATCGTTTATTCCAGTCAGAGACGAGGATTCCATCTGAAGTACGAAGGCCGACAAGAAGAGATTCCTCTATAAGTTCCTTCTCTCCCAGCTTCTCATATTCATAGGCTTCAAATGGTTTGGATTTTGCATAGATATCGAGATTCGGTACTCCATGTGTTCTTAGTGCATGAAGTGAATCAACAAACATGGTTCCTGCGGCAGAAGGTCCCAGCCCAATGTAATTTTGAAGATTCCAGTATCGTTCATTGTGTTTACTACGAGTTTTGCGAGATCTACTGAAATTTGAAATTTCATAGTGTTCAAAACCATACGTTTCAAGGTGATTCCAACACGCATGCAGCATTTCATATTGCTCATCTTCATGTGGAACGTGAAGTGTCCCGTGCTCTAACGAATATGCAAGTGGAGTGCCCTCTTCGATTGTAAGATTGTATAAGGAAATATGATCTGGAGATAACTCTTGTATCACCGTATCTATATCAAGCAATGCATCCGAAATGCTTTGGCCAGGAATACAAGTCATAAGATCCACATTGATACCGATTCCATTTTCATTTTTCCACTGGTTCAGAATTGAGAGTGCATGAATATTCTCTTCAGGTGTTGCTAACCGCCCAAGTGCTGCAAGATGACGTTCCTGCATCGATTGTATTCCCATACTGATCCGATTAAGTCCTTTTTCAAAGAGTACCTCATGTTTTTGCGAAAGGGAGTTTGGATTAATCTCCATAGTACATTCATTCGGGCTTCCATGAGTATGTGATAAAGAAAGTATCCGGCTCAAATCTTCGATTTGCAATATGCCGGGATCCCCGCCTCCAATATAGATGGTTTCAAAGGGTCTACGCAGAATTGAAACTACTTCCTGCAATTCCTGTAATAAAACACCCATATAGTTTTCCGATTGGTTCACGGGACAATTTTGCTCAGGGACCGAATAGAATGCACAATACGAACACTTCTTACGACAAAAGGGAACATGTATATAGAGAGAATATGGTGTGTGAGGATCAATATAGGTAAGCATGGATTCGTTATAACACCCGTCCAATACGGTTCAGAGGCCAAAATTTGTATAGGACTTTTCCAATTACTGCATCATGAGATACAGGCCCAAAATATCTTCCATCCTGCGAATTATCACGATTATCACCGAGAGGAAGAACATAGCCTTCTGGAACATAGATACCTTGCTCATATCGAGAAGAGGCGGAACGTTGAAGCAGATTATGAGGGTCAATGTGGTGCAATGTTTTCTGTTTAGCATGTTGGACCTCATAGAAATCTACTATTCCCTGATAATTTGATACCTTCTGATACGATTGAATGAGATGCCGAGGAGCAGCAGAGCTCAAGTCCTTATCCTGTAAAGCTAAAAGAGCTCCATATGCTTGCATGCCGGGATACAGGGAGGCGTCCAGTGATCGATGTGGAGCAGAAGAGAGGTTGTTCTCTTCTCTAAATGTGGAATCTACCGTGAAGGTCGATTGGCCGGCACCTGCAATATATGCCTCTCCCTGTGAGAATTTAACAGTATCTCCACTGAGGGCGGCAGCTCGTTTTACATACAGGCGTTCTCGCATATTCCCATCTTCATCTACATCAATATTTACTAAAGAGAAGGTACCCATATAGATGATTTGAGAAAGTACATCAAAGAAAGGCCCCTTTGATTCATATTCCGGATTGTAAAAAACAATGACATCATCTCGCAGGGGAATACGATTTGCAAAAATCTTCTTGCCACCGGGATACAATTCGGTACCATACGATGTTTTGCTCACAAATACTCGGTCTTTAATAAGAAGTGTATCCTCCATTGAGGGTGATGGAATCATAAATAATTGAAATATGTACTGGTTTATCAACAGAACAAATATTACGGCAAAAACTATTGCATCCAACCAACTCAGAAGTTCTCCCTTGAACGTACGTTTCTGGGTACGCTGGGCCTTCTCACGAGCGATCCGTTCTAATCGTCGAGTTAATCCTGCTTCGGTAATATGTTGAATCCAAGTGAAATATTTTGCCATAGACACAAATTATCACAAAGCCATACCATTGACAATAACTGTTGTGAAAGGTACTTTTCTAGGGATGAAAAAACGTGAGGAACAGATGCCCATTGCCGTTGATCCCGTAAAATTACAACCCGTACTAGGTATGGCACCGGGGGTGTATCTTACCATCATATATAGTGTAATTTTTCTCATCGTTCTGTTTTTGGTAGGTTTTTTACCCGGGATATTACAGAGTGGGAAACTTGTCACATTCAGCAGTACCGTTCATCCTTCAGCAGTACAGGTAGATGGCGTATATGTTGGTTCTGCACCTGTTGACGCTTTCATCAGCCCCGGAACGCATGAGGTAACCTTCTATTATGAAGATGTTGCATCACACTCGTTTTCCTTTGAAGTAGGTCACCCAGTATTTTTTACATGGCTCGTTCCACGTAGACAAACGGTTGTTTCGGAAAGTTTTATTTCAAATTCAGAATCCTTAAAGAGATATCTTGAATCGATGTTTGATCAGGTTGTTTCCTGGAGTGCAGTAGTAGATTTTAATGAAACGTATTATCGACCCCCCTTATTTTTACAAGTTGCTCAAACGTCTACGAATCTTTCAATTCCGAACGCTAAGATATTACTTGCATCATTCTTTTCTCAGAGCCTCAACTATGTAACTTCTCGTGAAATGCTTCAGGACTATGAACAATCATTACAAACAGTTGTAGAGAGTAATACTCTGTCATATGATGATCTTGGTGAAGTTTTCACCGTCTTCGATTCGATTAAGTCGTTATATGATGCAGAACCTACCGAATCTTTTGTCGGTGAACATGCTGTACCCTTGACTAGTACACCGATGCCAACTGTGTTAGAGATTCCCGTAGACGGTATTTCTCCTATACGAGGTTTTTCCTATCCCGATATGCAGGGAGTGGTAGGACGGAATGTACAAGAAAGATTTCCTGGTGTTCATGAAATGGGTATAGCACAGAATGTATCCGAATTTACTATAGGAGCAATGGAGATTCCGGAATATGTATGGGCACATTTTGTTCAGGATAATCCATATTGGTCAAAAGCGAACAGTGAACGGTTGCAAGCTGATGGCATGGTTGATAATAATTATCTTGCAGGGCTGTATCCTACAGTGGCTGTGAAGTCGCAAACACCGATTCGGAATATTTCATGGTATGCAGCTCAAGCTTTTGTGAGTTGGCTTAGCGATATTTCTGGAAAAGAGGTTTTCCTCCCTACGCAGCAGCAATGGGAACTTGCTGCCCTGTCTCAGATTGAAGAGAGTTATCAGAATAGCATGACAGGGATGCCTCATGATTCCAGCCCCTCTTCATTGTTTGGTGGTATGTGGGAGTTTACACAAGATTCCTTTGTTCCTCTCTCCCGTTATACACAAATAGAACCGACATGGATGAGTGCACAAGCAGGAGTGGTAATTAAAGGCGGTTCCTATTTGAACAAAGCACAGGAAGTGGATCATGCTACAGTTGGTGTATTGTCTCGTAATGAATGTAGTGAGACCACTGGATTTCGTATAGCATGGCGAGACTAGATAGGACTCCAATATGACGAAAGATCAAATAAAAGTTTTACAGAAGAACAAGAAAGCTTACTTTAACTATGAAGTAGTTGAAGATTTTGAATGTGGCATTGTGCTCGTCGGTACAGAGGTTAAATCAATTCGAATGAGTCGTTTTTCCTTTGGTGACAGTTATGTGAAGATAACATCTAAAGGTCTCGTACTTGTAGGTTTGCATATTTCAATCTATTCTCACGGCAGTATTAATAATCATGAGCCTGAGCGAGAACGAAATTTATTACTTCACAAACAGGAAATCAAAAGAATTAAGCGAAAGGTTGATGAGAAAGGAATGACTTTGGTCCCTACGCTGGTATATCTCAAAGGTAATCTTGTTAAAGTGCGAGTTTCCTTGTGTAGAGGTAAACAGGCACATGACAAACGTAATGTTATACGCGAGCGAGATATGCAGCGAGAGATGCGTAGAGAAATGAAAAATTTCAACAGATAACCATGTAAGAGCGATACTTGTCGTTGTGTGATAATCTCAGTATAGTAATTGTGACAACCCTATAGGGGGTGTATTGGTTTCGACTGGCGTGAGATCATGCCGGTGGTTGCAAGCGGAGCGCCAACTCCTAAAACTAGCAAAACACAAAACTGCCAAGAAAGAAGACGAAGTCTCTTACGACGCAGAATACGCTCTTGCTGCT
>CAZTUL010000012.1:0-12211 GCA_964616275.1 uncultured Spirochaetaceae bacterium
CCCACCGGGGCGGTTCCTCCCGGTACCATATAGCGGAACCTTGCCCCCGCCATTCGGAAGATCAACAGCATACTGCGGCATAGCGAGCCCACTGAGCCGTTCACGCAACATCCGCTCAATCTCCAACCCCTGTTCCAGAGGAACACGAAGATGTGCCGTCCCACCAACCAAATCTCCCTGAAACAGATAGTACGGCTTCACTCGGATAGCCACGAGATCATTCATCAACCGCTCCAGCGTATCGACATTATCATTCACCCCTCGTAACAGCACTGACTGATTCATCACCGGAATCCCTGCATCAACAAATCGATCAATAGCTCTACGGCTCTCAGGTGTTACCTCTCTAAAATGATTGAACTGGGTCATCAGAAATAATGCAGGAGAAGTGAAAGGTCTCAGGCGGGCAACCAATTCATCTGTAACTCTTGCAGGATACGTAACAGGCATTCGGGTACACAGACGAATCACCAAATCATTTCGAACCTTCCGAAGAGTAGTAATAATCTGCTCCAGACGAACATCGGAAAGGGTAAGCGGATCCCCGCCGGTCAGTAAAATCTCTCTGATTTCTGGATGCACAGATAGATACGAACCTATTTCCTGTAATTCAGAATCGCTGACACCCAGTTCTCCACCAGCAGTAAACCGCCTTCGAAAGCAATGCCTGCAGTACAGAACACAACGATCGGTGACCAACAGTGCAACCCGATTAGTGTACCGGTGTATCAGTCGAGGAAAAATTGAATGAGAAACCTCCGCCAGCGGATCCAAATTCTCCCCCTCCACTCGTACATCCTCATCTGTAGTGGGAATCGCCTGTCTCCGTAAAGGATCGTTCGGATCTGAAGGATCAATCAGATTCAGGTAATAACGAGAAATTTGAAATGGAAGAGAATCGGTATGGGAAGAGAACCAACGCAACTCAGGTTCAGAAAGTGTAAGAACACGTTCCAGTTCTTCACGAGTAGTAATTACAGCTTGATTAATCATGAGCATGATGTACCAGATATTTACCCACACGTCCACCCTCACAGACCTCCTGACACAATTCTTTTGCAACTAACACCGTTTGCTGATACACTGGACTTACTCAGTTTTTGTGAGGTATCTATGGCAAAAGCACAACCACGAAAAAGCATGAAGGGGTACTATCTGACCACCTTCCTCATCGGTTTGGGATTTTTCACCATGGGGCTTATGGATCCCCTTTACGACACATACATTCCCATATTCCTTGGAAAATACATTGCGTCGAATGCAGTTATCGGCACTATTATGACCTTGGACAATATGTTTGCAATTTTCCTTATACCCATATTCTCTGCAATCAGTGACCGTACCCGCAGTAGAATTGGCAGACGTATGCCCTTTATTATAACCCTCCTTCCTCTGAGTGCTTTTGCATTCGGACTCATCCCATTTGCCGCACTGTCTTCACTTGTTTTACTCATTATCCTCATATTTGCACTGAACGTGTTCAAACAATCGGTGAGAGGTCCCGTAGTTGCTCTCATGCCGGATATCATCCCAGGGGAAATTCGTTCAGAGGCAAATGGCGTCATAAACACCATGGGTGGAGTTGCAACGATTGTAGGAACCATCGGATTGGCTCAGCTCATGAATGTAAAAATCAATCTTCCCGGAAAAGGACCAACCGACAATATTCTGGCATTCCCACTCGCCGGAATCCTCGTACTTATTGCTGTAGTACTTCTTTTCTTCTTTGTGAAGGAGAAACGGGGAAGTTCCAGCGAATCGGCAGCTAAAGAGAAAGTTCCCATAATCAAATCGCTTAAGCATATTTTTGGCGAAAAAGATAAGAGTGCTCTATTTGTCCTTGCCTCACTTCTGTTCTGGTTCATCGGATACCAGGGAGTACTGCCGTTTGTGGGAAAATATTCTGTTGAAGTACTTGGTACATCCTCAGGAAGCGCAGCCCTTGCAGCTGGTATGGTTGGTATAGCCTATGCACTCTTTGCAATCCCAAGTGGTATTATCGCTCACAACCATGGGCGTAAGCGGACTATTCGTGTGGCACTCGTATGTCTCGTCGTGATTCTCGTTCTCATCTATGTGCACAGCGTAATCTTTACTGCAGAAGGGATTTCACAAACCATGCGGATGCTCCCATTCTGGGCACTCATGTTCCTCTTCGGCATGTTCTGGGTAACCGTTATTACCAACTCGTTTCCCATGCTCTGGCAGATGGCGAATTATGAAAATATGGGAATATACACGGGCTTGTACTACTTCTTCTCGCAACTCGCTTCAATTATTGCACCACCGATTACAGGAGGACTGATTGATATCTTTGGCTATGGATCGCTCTTTATCTTTGCGGCCGCTTGTATGGCCGTAGCGTTCTTCCTCATGTCCAAAGTAACTCGCGGGGAGCCTCACGATGACATACAGGAATCAGTAGCAAACGAGGCATAAGCATTAATCCCAGATGAGTTTGTCGTAGACCTCTTCCACTGCTTTTTGACGACGATTGAAAGCCTCTTCAGTGAACACAACTGGATTCACGTGCTCTGTAGGTCCTTCTGGAATCGTAGTAGGTGTCCATACATATTCAACTGGTTCTGGCTTAGTAAATGTGGGAAGTACTGCTTGAGCCTCGACGAGAGCTTTAGGAGCGGGCGGTCTATAGTAGACTTGGATATCATACACCTCGGGCTCCTCAGAGACAGCTGGTGCTTCAGCAACCGGTTCTTCAAGCACCTCTTCAATCACCGCCTGTTCAACAATCGGTTCAGTCTCCGGTACAGGGACCGGAGTAACGGTCATACGAACAACGGGAGGCGATGGGACACGAGGTGATGCTGGCACTGCAGGAGCTTCTCCAACCTCTTCAGCTGCTACCGGTCTCATTTCCTGAGCATCAACTTCAGAGTCTTCTGTAGGTGCACTTGGTGTAGCCGCATCGGTAGGTTGAACTGGAACTTGAACAGCCTCTACAGATTCTTCACTCGGGACAGCTTCCTTTTTCTCGGTAATGTCCTCAGCCGGTTTCTGTTGAGGGAGAGATTGAGTAGTGATTACAGCTGTCTCTTCACGCTCTGCAGCAGCGGCAGTTTCTGCAAATCGCATCTCCTGGACAGCCGGTCTGAAGTAGACTATTCCGGCGAACACGAATATTGCAAGCGAGATAGTGATACCCAATAAAATATAGATTCCTGTTGTTCTCATTATCAGCTTTTTCCCTATAGGCCCATACTACCGCAAAACTCATCAACTTGTCGATGAATAAATGAGCTGTGTCCCCAATTCTTGATGATATAGAGGTTTTGAACACCCCGGATCTCAAGCGGAGTAATATCCTTCTGCGATTTAGTCATGTTGATAAACGATGTCACCGTAGCATGATCTCTACGCATTGCCCTCATAAACCGAAGCAATAAAGGAGCTTTCACAAAGCACACCGTATCACACAAGATATCAAGTTGCATACGATTCAGCAAAGCAGCGTTAATCACAACTCCAGCAGCTCCTGTAGTCCGAGCCTGCTCTATGTGTTCAATACACAGTTGCTTCATATGTGGATGAATGGTCCCTTCCAGTGTTGCGAGCGCACGGGAATCAGAAAAGACAATATCTCCCAATCGTTTTCTGTCTACAGTGCCTTCACGAGTTATAATAGTACGACTGAAGAGGGCTATGAGCTCATCTTTTGACTTTTCGAGTGCGGCATGTCCAAGCCTGTCTACGTCAATAACGGAAATCCCCCGCTCCTCAAAGAGAGAGGCCACGTAATTTTTCCCAGCACAGTATTTTCCAGTTAATCCAATCGTAATCAATGCATCTGCCCCCATGAGTCACCATACTCCATGCTTACTTTAAGCGGTACAGAAAGTTTGTATGCATGTTCCATTTCACGTTTCACCAACTCTTGCATCGTGATAAGTTCGTTTTCGGGAACCTCAAAAATGAGTTCATCATGCACCTGAAGAAGCAACATACTTTTCAGCTTCTCATCTTTCATAGCACGAACAACCCGTAACATAGCCAGCTTCATGATATCGGCAGCTGAGCCTTGAATTACTGTGTTTACCACAATTCGTTCAGCCCCAGCTTTCTCCATTTTATTCCTGCTCGTTATTTCAGGTACTGCACGTTCTCTGCCGAGTATTGTTGTCACTTTTCCAGTTTTTTCGGCTTGGGTGCGTACCGATTCCATAAATGCATTCACCCCTGAGAATCGTGCAAAGTAGTTATCGATGAATGTTTGAGCATCTTTTCTTGGTATCTGTAATTCATTTGCAAGACGGAACGCAGACATTCCATACATAACTCCAAAGTTAATGGTTTTGGCAATTCTTCGCTGGTCCGGCATTACTAATTCGGGATGTACGCCAAAAATCAAGGCGGCGGTGTGCGTGTGAATATCCTCACCGTGAAGGAAGGCGTCTTTAAGCCCTGGATCATCGGCAAGGTGGGCGAGAACGACTAACTCAATCTGTGAATAGTCGGCAGAAAGGAATGTATGCCCGGCTGCTGCAATAAAGGCATCTCGGATCCGTCTTCCATCATCACTCCTTATGGGGATATTCTGAAGATTCGGATTCCTGCTCGAAAGACGTCCTGTTGCGGTACCAGTTTGTGTATATGAGGTATGGATGCGGTGAGTCTCTGCATGAATCATCAATGGCAAGGTATCTATATAGGTATTTTTCAGTTTTACCAATCCACGATTCTGTAAAATGAGTTGTGGTACAATATCCAGTTCTGCAAGACGTTCCAGCGTATCGGTTGCAGTTGAATAACCGGTTTTATTCTTTTTGATAGTTGGCAGGTTTCTCTCCTGGAACAAGACCTCTTGCAGCTGTTTTGTTGAGTTGATGTTAAATTCATGACCCACTTCGCGGTAGATCTGCTGCTCAATTTCGTCTATTCGATGAATCACATCTTCATTGAACCGCTCGAGACGGGTACGATCAATACCAATTCCATGAAGTTCCATTTCAGCTAATATTGCTACAAGGGGCATTTCCAGAGTGTCGAAAAGCGTTCGTAACTTACGTTCATCCAACTGTTGAGAAAACTGTTCGTACAGCCGCCAGGTAATGTCGGAATCTTCAGCCGCATATGCAACAGCCTCTTGTAAAGGAAGATCGGAAAATATTGCCTCCTTTCCTACAATGTCGGAGTAGTGGATCGTGGTATACCCGGCAAGGTAGCGTTCAGCAAGATAGTCCATATTGTAGATACCGCTTGCAGCATCTAGAAGCCAGGCTGCTATCATGGTATCAAAATAGAGATGAGCACCTTGTATTCCCCATCTGTGGAGAACCTTTACATCGTATTTCAGGTTTTGTCCAATAATCTTTGTTCTTCGATCAACAATACAGTGTCGTAACAGTTCACGTGCTTTATCCACAGGAACAACGGGCTTGCCATCAGCGACTAGCGGTACATACCAGGCTTCATAAGCACGATTGGTAAAACTGAATCCAACAGGATTTGCCACCATCTCATCTATATCGGTCGTTTCAAAATCGAATGCCATAACACCGCCACGGGCCATCTCTTCGAGTAATCGCTCAAGTTCATCGAGCGTGACAACGGCATGGTAGGAGCCCTTTTTAGCAAGCTCTGTATTCTGATGTGAGCTGCTTTGAGAAGTGTTGGTCTGTGTTGTCTGTATTGTCTGGGTTGCCGGTTGTGGTGGAGCTCCGATTGCGTTGATTAACGATTTTGCATTAGCCTGCTCAAATAGAGGGATTGCTTTTGACCAGTCAACCGAATCCATCGTAAAGCGATCGGTAGCAAAATCTGTAATCTCCACCACATCATGTTTTAAGGCAACAAGCATCTTACTCAGAAATGCCATTTCTTTAGCACTCACTAGTTTTTTTGAGACAGAAGGGGTTAAATCATCAATATGAGCATATATTTCCTCAAGGTTTTCGTACTCCTGCAACAGTTTCACTGCCCCTTTCGGTCCAATTCCGGCAACTCCAGGCACGTTATCCGAACTATCACCAATAAGTGCTAAATAATCGATAATCTGATCCGGACGTATACCAAAGTCATCAACAACCTCTTTAGGACCAACAAGGCGATACTTGTTTTCGCCCTTTCTGGGCGGACGCAAAGCCGAAATTTGAGGTGTAACCAATTGAAGCAAATCCTTATCACCTGTTACCATGATACTTTGAACGCCCTGCTTTGATGCACAGGTGGTAAGCGATGCGATAATATCATCGGCTTCCCAACCATCAATTCCAATCCGAGGAATATTTGCCGCTTCAAGAATCTCAACAATACGGGGAACTTGTGCGTGGAGATCTTCTGGAGCTGCATCCCTATTCGCCTTGTACGATTCATACAGGGTATGTCTGAAAGTCGGTGCTGCGGTGTCCATAGCAACTACAAGATAGTCGGGTTGATATTCTCGTATAAGCATAAGAAGTGTGTTGAAAAATCCAAATAGTGCGGAAACATTATTCCCCTCCATATCTCGCAGGGGACGGTTGATAAATGCAAAATAGGATCGATAGATGAGTCCATATCCATCTATGATATAAAGTGTTGGGTTCTGCTTAGTGGCCATGAAAAACTCCCTTGGGTTCAGACGATACCGTTATAGTAAGTCCGTCGTAGGCTGGATGCATGGTTTCTGGTAAGTAGGCATCCAGCTCCTGATGTTCAACTCGGTGACTCATATGGGTAAGATAGGTTGTTCGAGCCCCGATACGTTGTGCTGTGGCAATCGCCTCATCGACCGACATATGCGTTGGATGCTCTTTGTATCGAAGTGCATCCAGCACGAGAATATCCAAATCATGTAAAAGTGGTAAACTCGATTCTGGAACCTCTTTACAGTCGGCCAGGTAGGCGAATTGCCCAATTCGATAGCCAAAATTTTCTCTACACCCATGAATAAGCGGTACTGGAATGAACTTCAGTGGTCCAACGGTTACACCGGAGGTGGAAACTTCATGGAGAACAAGCTGAGGTAATCCTCCTCGCCAAGGATTTTCACCAACAGCATAGGGAAATCGCTGGATAATATCCTGCAATACCTGATTTGGACCAAATACCGCAAGTGGCTCCTGCTCAGAGAAGACACGTAAGTCGTCTATTCCGTTCATATGATCAGCATGATTGTGGGTATAGAATACTGCATTAAGGTGGGTAATATGGCTCCGGAGCACTTGAAGACGAAACTCGGGACCGGTGTCGATGATAATAGAATACGAGTCCTGTTTCAGATGGATTGAAGAACGAAACCGTTTGTTTCTATGGTCAGCTGAGGTGCACACCGGACAGGAACAGCCAATTCGGGGTACTCCGTGTGAGGTCCCTGTCCCAAGAAAAGTTACTTCCATTACAAACTATCCAATGCTCCGGCGAATATCCTTTGTAGCGATTTCCACTGCTTTGAGGAAAAGGTTCCAAGCTTTGATAAACCCTCAGAAAGTCTACTTCCTAATTCAGCCGTATCAAAACTCCCAAAATCGATTCCATCACCAGCCTTCGAGAGAAAATCCACCACAGAATCCTTCCCCTGTTTTGCTGCGTCACTGAGACTCCGTTGAAATTCTGGAGATTCAATTCTTGCCAAATATTCGTCTATAGCAACTTTTGGTACACGTGCATCTTCAAGAATTTCTGTGACTGCATCCTTCAATTGTTTTGCATCACGCGTTGATTGGTAACTGAACCCAAAAAACTCCTCACTAAGTGAGGGGACAAAGAAATAGAGGATAAAAAATGCGATCACTGCTAATAGAATTGCGGTCATCAGCGAACCAAAAAAGCTGAATTTCCTCATGGTTTGGCTCCTTATGGAATCATGAAATATCTTACCATACTTCGGAACATACCACTAGAGCCATGTGATAACTGTGTTAGAATAATCTGGTGATAAAGGATGCACCAATTTTCCCCGCTTGCCAATCAGGGATGAGTGCATAGGTATCGGCTCGGTTCGCATAGGTAAAACCTTGTGAAGGAACCTGGTAGTGAAAGCCGAGGGAAAAATTCCCCAAATTCAGGTCAATCCGGGCTCTATATGCAAGCGGCACCTGAGAGAAAAAATCTGCAGCGGTCTGCTGACCGTACACATTCTCTCGTTCACCCATCCAGAAAGTGACTCCGAAATCCTGACTGATGTCGAGACCAGTCAGTGCTCCTGCAGCAAGACTTAATGTAGTGAATGATGCAACTTCTGTGCTGAACCCAAGTCCTACCATGCCAAAAAGACGCTGGGCAATATCATCTTGAAATACGGGCATACCCGTCTCGGTAACATCAATAATTTCGCCTTGTTGTATAAGGAGATATCCCTCAAGATTAATCCCGAGGACTTTTGCTCTAACCTCCCCTCCTGTAGCCCAGTTGTGTACATCGATTACCGATGCGAACTGTGTTTCAGGGGAAAATAAATCTAATTGAAATTGGTTTATCGACCCGAACCCGAGGGAGAAAAAACTACCCGCAATGAGTAATGAAGGCAGGAGGATTACTAGACTTAGACTAATGAAAAATTTTTTCACACTTCTCTCCTGTCATTCGGGCGAAAGACAAGCCCCGTGTTTTCAGCACGGGGCTGCTTATTACCAGTAATCAGCATTCCTTAGAACAGAGAAATAAGGAAGGAAGCACCAATTCTTCCAGACTTGAACAATGCATCAGTAGGTATTAAACCTTCATAGTTGCCGTTCTCGATGGTGAAGTTATTGGTATTGACCATATAGTTCACACCAAGCAATACGCTACCAAGCTTAAGATCAACAGTGGCTCTCCACACCAGAGGTGTATTCATGAGGGCCTCTTCGAAGTTTTCTGGATTGTTTTCACCACCAACATAGAATATTGGATCTCCACCCTCAGGGAATTGCACTTGGACTTGCGGACCGAGTCCTAAACCGACTCGTACCAGGCCGAGCAAATCAAGAGAAAGACCGGCTGTAGCAATTCCAGAGAAAGAAGGAGCTCCTTCAATTTCTTCATAGAGTGCTGCAAACCCTACTTCAGCAAAAAGTAGTCTAGCTCGAATGTCGGCTCCAAAAGCATAGTTATCAATATTCGTGAATTGCTCTGGATCTATTTCTCCCTCATTCACGTCCCATGCCAACTTATTCTGGGCTAATACACCAAGGCTCAAATCAAACACACCTGCGAACAGCCCGATTGGGGCTACGAGCAGTACCACTAAAATAATCATGATTGTCTTTTTCATGATACACTCTCCTTTTCTGAGGGGGTTTTCTGCCCCCTTGCACTAATATAACCTCTATGAAACCAAAAAGTTTCAAACCATCTCAAAAAAATTTCTAAAACAAAGCAAGTTGAAGCATAACACCTATTTTACTATCGGGTCTAGTTTGTTCCAACTGTGCCCATCCACTTCCATCGCTCAAGCTTTCGAGTGATGCTGCGGTTTCATGCATATAGAATATCCCTAATTTTGCCGTACCAATCAATACATCCAACCCAATTTTTGCATGAATTCTGGATGACATGACTGCATTACCAAAAGAAATCGATTCCAATGGCAGTCCATTAATATGTGTATCTGTTCCTCCCTCCAATCCCTCCTCATAGGAAAAATCGGTCGACAGCCCACCACCAAGATGTAAATAGAGTCGATCTGTAACCAATGGGATGTCGAAGGTCAGACTCGGTCGCAATGCAAGAATTTCGACATAACCACCGGAGGCACCATTTGGCAAAATTGCCAAAATAGAAAGATTCACGATCGAAAGTCGTGCATGTACTCCTACCCCTATTGTCCAATTATCACCATTACCCATTCCCTGAAAAAAATCTTCACTATCGGTTGCCCCGCGTGTGTCATACACACCAGAAACACTCAAACCAGCATCAAATAGATCCCGCGCCCCTACAGCCGTTGGTACAAAAAGCAATCCTATTATGAAAAAAAGCACCAGCTTACGTACTAGCAAGACCATTATCCCCTCTCTGTGTTGTTATATAAGTTATGTATCGTAACTATAACAGTCTTGGAGACTTAAAGGATACATCATTTTTGAAATTTTGCACGTAATTCTTTTATTTGTTTAATATTACAAATATCATAGATTTGTCATCTTCCTACAGCTTAATGAGTAATCTAATCTACAAATTTTTCAATTCATCTTCCCATAATGCAACACAGGCGTCACTTGGCATACGAAGATCTCCACGAGGACTCAGTGCAACAGAACCGACTTTTGGACCATCGGGTAAAGCTGATCGCTTGAACTGCTGGGTGAAAAACCGGCTATAGAAAACTCGTAACCACCGTAGTATAGTCTCTTTTTCATAAACATCGCTGAACGTAAGACAGGCCAATCGATATACTTTGGAGGGAGAGAACAACCATCGGAGGGCGTAATAGAGGAAAAAGTCATGCAATTCATAGGGACCTACTATATGCTCGGTCACCTGAGAGATTGTTCCATTTTTTGCAGGAAGAAGTTCAGGACTCACCGGGGTATCGAGCACATCGTGGAGGACTCGTACAATTTCTTGTGAATCAAATTTTTCTGCATGATATGCCACCAGGTGCCGAATGAGTGTTTTAGGTACCGATGCATTCACTCCATACATGGACATATGGTCTCCGTTGTACGTTGCCCAACCAAGAGCCAACTCTGAAAGATCGCCTGTTCCGATAACAAGGGCCCTCTCTTTGTTCGCAATATCCATGAGAACCTGAGTTCGTTCTCGAGCCTGTGCATTTTCAAAAGTAACATCGTGAACAGTTTCATCGTGATCAATATCGATAAAATGCTGCCTCACAGACTTAGTAATATCGATTTCTCTCACCGTTACCTGCAACGCTTCTGCAAGAGCACGTGCATTTGACTTTGTCCGTTTCGTGGTTCCAAAGCAGGGCATAGTAACAGCAATAATCTGATTTCGTGGCAATACGAGCCGATCGAACGCATCAACTGCAACAAGCAAAGCCAGGGTAGAATCGAGTCCCCCAGATATTCCAACGACTACTTGTGTAGTTTTTGTGTGTTCTAGACGTTTAACCAAGCCCATAGCCTGAATCATGCGAATGGTTTCACACCGCTTTTCTCGATCTGCATCATCTGCAGGAACAAAAGGAAACCGAGGAAAGACTCGGGTCAGCTGAAGTGTTTTAGGCTTCTGTGTAAAAGTTTGTACCCGGTACAAACTTTCTTGAAAGAGTTCAAATGTAGTACTTCTTCTCCGTTCGGAGGCGAGTCTATCGACATCGATCTCCGCATAGAGAACACCTTCAAACGGGGTCTCACTCTCTGCAAGCAAAATACCATTCTCTGCAATCATATCGTGCCCTGCAAACACCATGTCGGTAGTAGATTCACCGCTACCTGCACTTGCGTATAGGTAGGCACTCACCAGACGAGCAGAATGGTGTGCTATCATTTGTCGCTTATATGCAGCTTTGCCTACCAGTTCGTCACTTGCTGAGAGGTTTACCACAACAGTGGCACCCGCTTGAGCATGACGAAAAGAGGGAGCATTCGGAACCCATAAATCCTCGCAGAGCTCAACAGCAATGGTAAAGTTTTCAAGTATAGTCGATCTAAATAGAATATCGGTTCCAAAGGGAACGGTAGTACCAAAAAGGATGATTTCGCCTATAGAGTCGGGTGCACGGGTGAACCACCGGTATTCATAGAACTCCCCATAATTGGGAATCTGTGTTTTTGGCACCACTCCGAGCACAGACCCGTGCTGGATTACAGCCGCACAATTGTAGAGTTTTCCTTTCCACACGAGAGGTAATCCTACTACAGCTACAATATCTTTATCTTGTGAAGTATCCACAACTGTCTTAAGTGCAGTGAGAGCTCCATTGAGAAGTGTTGGTTGAAGAAAGAGGTCTGCACAGGTATATGCACTCAAACCAAGTTCAGGAAAGACGATAAGACTAGCTTGGGCCTGTTCTGCCTCGGCAATACACTGTACGGTCTGTTCAGCATTGAAGGTGCAATCTGCGACCCGAAGTTTGGGTGTAGCTACTGCAACTCGGACAAATCCATCTTTCATTCACGTACCTCCTCACAGGGCAAGAACGACTGCTAGTGTACCACAATCAAGTGAGGCTTTCTATCACACAATCTGCAACAACCAGGTTACTCCCTGCATCCAAGATTCTAAGTCGTCACACTCCTTTTGTTGATCGTATACATACTGGGCGAAGAGATCTGCCTTTTCTGGATGTTGCATCGTTAACTCGTGTGCACGTTGTTCAATTGCT
>CAZTUL010000012.1:12311-41847 GCA_964616275.1 uncultured Spirochaetaceae bacterium
ATTGCTCCCTAATTCCCACAAGTCCTGTAATAAATAGGGAAGGAAGGGGAATATGCGGACATCATAGGCAGTAAGTGATGTAGCTATAGCCTCTCTGTTCGTATCATCCATTTTTACCTCATGCTAGAATTCATCAACAAGGAATTCCAAGGCCTCTCTATCTAGAATCGTAACCCCACGCTGCCCGTGAAGCTCAATAATTCCGTCTTGCTGTAACGTTGATAACCGACGGCTCAATGTCTCTTGGCTCATACCAAGAAGCGATGCAAGATCACCCTTAGAGAGCCCGAGAGAGAATTCGCTGGCTCCTGCTGAGGTCTGTAACAGATATGTTGCCAATCTCTGCTCAACCGAGGTCAAATTTGTCTGCTCAAGAAGGCTTTCGGTTTCCTCGAGCCGTCCGCTCAGTTGTTCCATAACCTTGAAGGCAATTGAGGGAATCTGTTCCATAAGTTTTTTCAATCGGTTCCATTCAATACTGCACATGTGGGTAGCTTCGAGAGCAACTGCAGTATCGGTTTGATGGCTCGAACTAAAGAGGGAAAGCTCCCCCAGAAAGTTACCTGGCCCGAGAATTCTCAGTACCTGCTCCTTACCTTCAACAGTGAGACGATACACTTTCACCTTTCCTGTATGGAGCACATACAGCTCACCACGTTTTTCACCAACGCGATAGATTATATCGCCTTTAGAAAATTTCCGCTCTGCAGTAATTGCCGCTACCTGCTGCATCTCCTCGTGCGTAAGGTGATGAAATATAGGGACAATATCGATACAGTTAAACGGACCATGACTAGCACATTGACAACTCATAACCCTACTATACTCAGAAATCAGGGTGCGAGCAATTGTTTGCTTATTGCTCTGCTACCGGTAACGGAGCAGACGAATCGCATTCAGAATTACCAGTAACACCGAAAATTCGTGAACCAGCATACCTATCGAAAGATCAACAGTTCGTATGAGGACTCCCGCAAGGAGCAGTGCAGCGACCATAATCGCAAATAGTATGTTCTGCTTCATGTTTCTGACTGTGGCACGAGAGAGTCCTATAGCATGGCCGAGCATTACAAGGTGTGAGGACATAACAACTACATCCGCAGTTTCCATGGCAACATCACTTCCTGCACCACCTATAGCTATCCCTAAATCAGCAGTTGCAAGAGCTGGGGCATCATTTACACCATCACCTACCATAGCAACCGTACCGTAGGAAGTTTGAAGTTCCTGTATAGCAGAAACTTTATCCTGTGGCAGTAGGTTTGCACGATACTCATCAAATCCGAGTTCTCCTGCAATTGCATTTGCTGTCCGTTCATTATCGCCGGTAAGCATGACAATTCGTTTGATTCCACGTTTTTTAAGGGTGGTAATCAATGACTTTGCATCTTCTCGAACCGTGTCTGCAACAGCAATCCAGCCAATCATCTGCTCCTGTGTACCAACGAGGACCACTGTTCTTGCACGATCTTCCTGTGCCTGTACTTCTGTTTCATACTCAGTGAACGGCACTGAAAAATCGGAAAACAGTGTTCGATTACCGATAATATAAGAGTCACCCTTATGCGTAAATGCTACCCCCTTTCCCACTATTGGGGTAGATTCTTCTGGAGTCTCAATTTTTTTAGTCAGTTTTTCCTGTGCATAACGAACGATTGCCTGGGCTATTGGATGCTCTGAGTAGGTTTCGCCTGTTGCAACAATTTCAAGCAAGGCCTCCTCTGGACCTATGTATGATTGCATCGCCACGACCGCAGGCTCTCCTTGAGTCACAGTTCCCGTTTTATCGAATGCAATTGCACGCACATTACCCAGCCGCTCCATGACGTCGCCGCCTTTAACCAAAATGCCTCGCTTTGCACCGTTTCCAATACCCGCGACAATTGAGACAGGGGCACTGATAACAAGAGCACCTGGACAGGCAATGACAAGTAATGTTAATGAGAGATGGATATCACGAGTGATCAGATAGACCGCTATAGCAAGAATAATGATTCCCGGGGTGTAAAAAGCACTGAATTTCTCAAGAAATTTTTGTGTCGTTGCTTTTGCATCCTGAGCCTCTTCGACTAATTCCAGTATTCGAGCAAATGTTGTTTGATCGCCTACCCGCTCGGCTTCAACAAGCAAGTACCCAGTTTCCACAACGGTTCCAGCATATACGTGTGACCCTGAAGTATGTTCCACAGGAAGCGACTCTCCAGTTACTGTAGCCTGATTTACAAATGCAGATCCGCTAACTACCGCTCCATCTACAGCAATCCGCTCACCAGGTTTGACCATAACCGTATCACCCTGTGTAACCTCAGATGGATTCACGATTCGCTCAACACCATCAACTACAATTCGTGCAGTTTCCGGTGCAAGATCAAGCAGCGACTTAATAGATGAACGGGTTTTCTCCAGTGTCCTTGCCTCGAGAAATCCTCCAAGCATAAAAAGGTAAGTTACTGCAGCTGCTTCCCAATACTCACCAATAATCACGGCCCCCACCGTGGCAACCATTACCAACACCTCAATACCGATAACACGGTACCGCAACCCCCCGAGAGCTTTCATCATCACCGGGTATCCTGCAAGTGCAGTTGAAATCAACATCACCACAACAGTGGGAATTGTATATCCATAAATTCGGTGAAGTGTAAAAGAAGCTATCACCAAAAGCGTTGCCACTATGAGAGATCGTGTTTTGTTCATACTACTTCACTCCAAGAACTGCGTACCCCAAGGTTTCAATGCGTTGTTGTACCTGTTCGCTCGTTACTACTGATTCATCGAGCTCGACTTTTACTCGGGAAGTATTGAATAGTACTTCACTTGCATTCACTCCTGGCGTCTTTTTAAGCATTCCTTGAATTTTTGCCATGCATGTTGGACATGTGAGAGTTTCTAATTGATACGTAATGTGCTTCATAGAGCACCTCCTATTTGGAAGATGCCCTATATAACCATGAATGGAAGCAAGCTTCCTTGACCTAGGTCAAAATTTCCTCGGAAACCAAGTTTTTTTCACGGTAGTACCTACATCTACCACAAATCCGAGAATTATAAGGAGTCCCAGTACCATAGGCATTCGGTTCCATAGTTGAGCAGTCAGATTAAAATTGCTGACAGGCTGATGTAGAGCCTGACTGAGTTCCGAAATAAAATTGGGATTCCACAGACCCGATTGAGTAACTATATAGAACGATATGATAGCAGTAAGAAGATGTAACAGTATGCTTATCAGTGCGAGTTGTTTCGTCCTTATTCCAATAATGAGTTTTGCAAATTCGAGGCACATATCAAGAAGAATACTCACCAAGAACCACGGCATCATGTGCATGAATACTTCACCGATGACCGGATTTACAATTACTACATCTACCTCATTACGAACAATTCCCCAAATTTTTGGCGAGGCATATAAGAGAACTCCGAGGATAGTAAGGAATATCATAGATGCAATTGGGTCAGAACGTGGAATTACTGTTGAATTATCCGGAACATCCGGCAGATCCTCAACCGACCAGTCTTCGGAAGGTTCGTTGGTACCTTTTCGCTGTTGTATTCGCTGTGCAATCAGGAAAAATACCGTAACCCATGCCACTGCCTGAAGAAGTGCAGACCAGATAGTTCCAATCATGCTGATAAAACTGAAAGACTCTTGAGCAGAGGGGTTCAAGAGGTACCCAATGCTTAAAGCTATGACCATTCCGAGAGAGACTGCGAATGCTACCGTCTTAACCACTAATATAAATAGGTCGTAGTATCGCGGACCAATAATGTATCGGCCGTAACCACGATACGTGTCGGCAAGTTTTATAGGGTCTCCCAATTCGTGCAATACCGAAAGTATGGGCTCTTCTTCGTGTGTTCGGGCTTGCACCATCTCATCAATCAGATCCCTTAACTCTAATGAGATATCTTCCCGCTGATTCTGTGGCAGACGCGATGAGACGGCATATACATACCGGTCTATCATCGTACGATTATTCTGTTTCATGTGGCATACTCCCCTTTAGCAATCGGACCATCGATTTTGTCATATCGAACCATTCTTCAGTGAGAAGTTCGAGCATACGCTCCCCCTGCTGTGCAAGCCTATAGTACTTTCGCGGCTTGGGACCTGCGGTCTCCCATGAACTTATCAGTAATTCATGGCTCTCCAATCTTCGCAAAAGAGGATAGAGTGTCCCCGGTTCAATGGGTATACCGTGAGCATTGAGCTCCTCTACAAGAGAATATCCATATTGAGGTTGCTGTAATTGACTGAGCACCGTAAGTACGAGCGTCCCGCGACGTAACTCCAGGCTCAAATTCTCGTGTAAAGATTCGAATTCGGTTCCCGATTGCTTTTTCATATTTCGACTATACTGTATGTCACACACTATTGTCAATATAATAATAATGGGTGCAGTCAAGAATATGCGTCTGCACTTCCCTTCCACACCCATGCCCTGCATAGCATATAGATACTAATCTACTATGGATTCATAATTGTATCGAAATCTGTCTGTGAGATGTAGCTCGGTGTATAGGGAGCATCAAATCGATCTAGTAATCCAGCAAAGGAACGCATATGATTCTCAGACCCCCGCAGCAGAGAGCTATACACTTGAACAACAAGTGGATCATCTGAACCATTCAGCAATTGCTGTAAATCATATATATCGAGATCTTCAATTATTGCACCTACCGTGAGAGCCTCAATAGCTGATTCAGATCCTTTCGCAACGAGATCATCATATAACTGCTGCATTTCAGGAAGCGTAAATTCTCCTACAGCTAAATCTGCGGCAGGATCTTGGATTCCCTGATACTGCATGAGTGCGGCAACGGCATCGATATGGCGTTGTTCACTTCGTGCAATCTGTGCAAATGTACGGATTCCCCATCTTTCATACAAGGTGAGGTAGACATCCCGTGCGAGCTTCTCCTCTTCACGCATGTGAAGAATTCCTTCATCAACCGAAAGGTTCTGTACCTGTGTCTGACCTGTCGATGCTTCAGAACTTTGTGCTGCCGCTTGTGCTTGACTGTACTCAACAGCACCCTGTGCGGTGAGCATGCCCACCGCACTAACAATCAATACTGTGGTTGCTACCACTTTTTTCATGACGTTCATCAATCTGTACTCCTAGGGTACTTTTGCATTACCATGCTCGGCGAGGGCCGCCGGAAAATTGTGATCCCTGGGCAGCACGATTGTCGACGCGTCCACGAGCTTTCCCTTGATTCTCAAAACGGGTAGCTTGAGCCTCGTTTCTTGCCTCAATTCTCGCCTCCTGGAAAAGACGCAATGCTTCAGGATCTACCGTACCATCACAGAAGGGGCAATTCGCCAGCTCTTCTTCGCTCAATGTCTGCCAGCGTTGTATTGGACGGGCATCAACTGCTTCATCGGAATTTGCTGCAACTACTGCACCTGCTCCTGCGGAGGTAAAACCACCACGACCCATTGCTCGTGCTCCTACAGCAACGACTACCACGAGTGAAATTATCACCATAACGACTAAAACCTTTTTCTTCGAAACCATACCGTTCTCCTTCGAGCTCTTTGGCTCTTTTTGTTGTATGACCGAAGCATACTGTGTGTACATGCACACTCGTTGAAGGAAATATGAAGATTAGGTAAAGAGTAGTGTAAATTACATCTATTTTCGAGCGATATATCCACCGCGAATAGCTTTGGAATCATTCACCGCGATAACCGCACCAGGAAAGTTTGTGTTGATAATCCGAATTGCTTCTGCAATTCTTTTTCTCTTCAGGTGGAGAATAAGAAGTTCACGATTGCCATTTCTTCCAGTGCCCTTCACGACGGTAACTGCAAAATGACAATCCCTAAGAGCATCGGCGAGCTGCTTACTCTTAGGTGATTCTGGAACAATAATCTGAATGGAACTTAAGCCGAATGCCAGTTTATTTTCCAACCAAGATCCAAGGTAATTACCTACGGCAAACGCGAGGGCAAACACAACCATGCGAAGTGGGTCTTCTTTGAACCCATCTAATACCGTTCCTGTAATTATTAACCACAGAAGAATATCAAAAAAGGCAATAATGGTTCCTTTTACTCGCTCCCCACGATTAATGAGCACCATACGTAAGGTTGCTACGGTCACCTCTAAAATCTTTCCAAAGAAGATGACAAAGTAAATGCCTATACCCATGTTCTGCAGAAAATCCATTACCTTACCCCCACCTATCGATACTTCCTGTAAAGCCCGAACGAGACACCCATAAGAACTAAAACTATTCCGACTGATACCATAAACACGGGAGAGCCCGGTTCGTCGAGATATGCTCCTACAAATGTGGTGGCAACCATAGTGGGCAATAATCCCAAAATTCCACCAATCATATAGGGTGCATAGGGAATTTTTAATGAACCAAGGAGTGCATTGGTGATCTCGTGTGGAATCTTCCCTACAAATTTTACCATAAAAGAGAAGAGCAAACTTGACTGTTGGCTAAAGGCTTGTAATTTCCCCAGGCTTGGGAATTTTCCTAGTAGTCGCTCTACATATCCACGTCCTGCGTATCGACCAATTATATAGGGTATTTGCATATTGACAGCAATACCTAAGAGATTTACTACAATAGCCCATCCAAGCGGATAAATACTTCCGACTCCAACATACAGCAAGGCAAACGGCAACCCGAAGGATACCGATTTCAGAAGAAAGAGGCCCATGAATGCTATGGTAGTAAGCCAGACTCGATCGCTGAACTGTTCTACTATCGTGTTGATAGTCGTGGCTCCGTTCCGTACGACAAATAAGGTGATGAGTGCTAGAACACCTACTACAGGAATGCTCCGTATCAACTGTGGAATTATTGTAGTTTTTTGCCGAATTTGCTGATTTTGCTGTTTCTGCTGATTTTGCTGTTTTTGTATATTCATGTGCTCAGCTCAGTTTGACCCAATTCGGGGGTTCGCACAAGAGTTACCGGCTACTTTCATTTTCTCTTAACTCGGGTTCTGTTGTGTTCACGTGTACTTGATTACCCTTCAGCCTCTGTGAGACCGACTCCCGTATGAGCACATACACAACTGCGGCGAAAGGAACCCCTGCGAGCATACCAAGAATTCCGAACAACTTCCCACCAACCATGACTGCCGCAAGTACCCACAATGCAGGTAATCCAATCGAATCGCCCACTATCCTTGGATAAATAATGTTGCCCTCAATTTGTTGTAAAACAAGGAAGAGCACCAAAAACCAGAGAGCTTGAACAGGACTTGTGACTAGCATGAGGAACATCCCGACCACTGCTGCAATAAATGCACCCACAATTGGTATAAGAGCTAACACGGCTACCAATGCGGAAACAAGAACTGCAAAAGGGAATCGGAATATGAGCATTGCTACGAGAAACATAAGTCCCAAGATTACAGCCTCAAACACCACACCGCTCACAAAATTGCTGAATGTGGTGTTGATGAGCTTCCCAGCATGGACTATGCGTTCTGTGTAGTTCTTTGGAAGATATGCAGACAATATTCGCTTTGCTTGTCGAGTCAGTTGTTCCTTTCGGGCAAGCATATAGATGGCAAAAACAAGTGCTAATACAAAATTGACGACACCGCTAATAACGCTTGAAGCTACTCCAACGGTCGAACCGATAAGTGAAGCAGAACTCTTCTTAAGGAAATCAAGGATATTTGTTTTTGCCTGATTCCAAGAGATATCTAGTTCTTCGAGCCAGAACCCTAGGTCAGGATATCGCTCTCCAAGGGATTCTCCAAATGCTCTCACTGAGTCGATAAATTGCGGGAGACTTATGGAAAGCTGTTCGATAGCTGTTACAAGTTCAGGAATTACGATGAGAAGTAAAAGTGCAAACACGAGTAGTACTAAAATGAAAGTCAGCAGCATGGCAAGTACACGACGTATACCGGCTTTGCCGCGGGTGAACACCCTTCTTTCTAGAGATCTTACTGGCACGGTAAGAATGAAAGCTATTGCCCCTCCTGCGATAAGGGGACTTACGATGGAAAAGAACCATGCAAGAAGCACTCCAACTGTTTGATAGTTGGTCAAAGCCCAGAACAGTACGATACTTATGGTTGAGATTGCAAAAACCTGCTTCATGTGTCTCTTTTCCACGCCATTACTCCTCATCTGCACAATACCATATATACCGATACGTAATCAGTAGTTTTATGGTACTAAGTTTTCGCCCGTTAGCTCAATCATAGTGCCAAGAGCTTCCGTGGGTAATGCCATGTGGTACTCCACATCCTCGACTGTATAACCTATAAGATGAATAGGCTGCTGTGGGTTTTCTACGAGCCAGCTCTGAATGTGTGGCAATTGGAATATATCAACCCCCAGGATGTCGTTTTGAAACCAAATTCCATCTCCTAAGATATCAGATCCAAGCTCTTCATGCTCATACATGATACTGGTAAGTGCATACAGATACCAGATGTCGTGTTCGGTGCTGTTCAGAATTTGAAGATTGCTCTCTAAAGTCTCGATGTCTGTAGTGAAATATGCTTGGTCGAATGGGTCACCATAAGATAGATCATCCAAGGTTACTGTAATGATCCACCGGTCAGTTGTTGGATACCATGTTTTACTATAAAAGTCGCCTTCGTTATCCTGTGCAATGATTTCCACCCTTCCATAGGCGTTAAACGGCAGCTGCTCAGAGATCCACGGGACATCTTCGCTGGCTATCTGCACACGTGTTCCCGATTGTAAAACCATTGATCCTAACAGATTTGTTGCGTCTCTGGTTGTAAGTTCTGATTCGAGATCAATCGATGCAGAAAATACAGGGTCTCTTAAGAAGAGAGCATGGAGAGGATATCCGGTTTGATTTTCAATGAATATAACTCCCTCTGGTGGATCGTTACTCAATGCCTGGAACGTATAGTCGAGCGCGTCGAATGGAATCGCTATATACCAGGGATCGGTCTCAGGAAGCCATTCGAGATAATAGAGATCTCCATCTATGTCTAGAGCGTTGAGATAAAATGGATTGTTATCTTTCTTCTGTAATGCCTGTTCGAGAGCTGGATAATCGGGAAGATAGATATAAACTTGTTGGGCGTCTTCCAACACTGCATCCCCAAGCAAATTTCCCATTTCTGAGGATGTCCGGTACATAGAGTCATTGAATAAATCAAGCCGAGTAATAGGGAATCCAGTCTCATTACTCACCTGTATATATTGTCCGTACCGGGTTAAAAGTTCATGCTTGATATAGCGCTCAGGAGTAACAATTGCGGCAATAGATTGTTCGGTAGTAATCTCATGTGGCTCAGAAGGTGCAACAGGCTCGGGAGGCTGCTCCTCGGCGTGAGAATCTAAGACAAATTCTGTGTTTTCTACGGTTTTTTCTTGCAATTCAGGAGATTTGTCAATTATGGATGTGTTCGCACAAGCAGATAATGTGAGCAACATCCCAATACAGATAAGCAACAAAAAAGCCATTGTGTGCTTTTTCATAGATTCCTTCCTTACCCCATGAGGGGGAACTGTACTCTAATGTGAGTATTATGTTCTTCCTTCATAAAAACAAGTATTATTTGACGCCGGAGATCTTAAAAGGACTGATTCTCATTCGGTGTTGTACACAGTTCCTCTACAAGATATCTCGAGAGTTTCCTTTTTTGTTACTTATAGTATATTACAGTAACAGCATGCTAATCTGGCATGTACTACGAGGCAATATGAGGGAGTTTTTATGATTGAAAAAACGTACAGCTACGCTGTTTCAGATACGAAACATATTGAGAAGTTGATTGATGATGATCCAGTAATGATTAACCATATGATTTTGGCGAAGGATGATTTTGTTCCTGATCATCACGCTAATTCTCACGTTCATATGATTATAGTTCGGGGACAGCTTACACTCAAATTAGATGATCAGGATTCTCACACTTACGCAAAAGGAACGATAGTTAATATTCCTTATAATACTTTTATGAAGGTACGTAATGAGCATGAAGAGGTGTGTGAATTTTTCGTGATTAAAAGCCCAAGTCCTCGTATGTACCGGGTACAAAGTTGAAAACCCGCTGATATTTTTCTCTGGGCATGGCTAATACGCTCAAATTTTGAAGGTTCAACTCTGCCATAATTGTGGAAAACCAACTTTGTACCCGGTACATACGATTATAAAAGATAGACCCATACAATAATGAGGGCATCGTAGACACCATGAACGAAAACAAGTGAAATGAGTGAACATTTTTTAATTTTTTCACGAAGAAGACAAAAGACCACTCCAAGTAATGCAGTCACACCTACTTGGAGTAAATTCCCATGGAAGATGTGAAATACGCCGAACAGCAAAGAAGTAGAAATGATTGCCAACGCCTTATTATCTTTTATCTGCAATATTTTTTTGAAAAGATACCCACGAAAGATAAGCTCCTCAGCTAGAGCAACACCTAAAACTCTATACACAAATTCAAATACAAATTGCCACAATTTCGTGTATTGAGTGCTCCCCACCATGTCTTTAAAACCGAGGAGTATAGGAATCACTGTCCCAACAAGCGATAGCAGTAATGCTAATGCCACACCAACACCTACTTGGAGTATGAGGTTATTGCCATGGATTCCCAAGTCAGCCAGATTCTCTTTATTCACCCACATGAGTAACCCAGGGACGAAAAACAACACCCATTGAGATCCCAGCATAAGAATCATTCTTCCCCCAAGAGGTAAAGACATGAGAATATGTTGATTTATCAGCATGACTCCAAAGAGTGTAAGAAAAACTCCAAGTATTGAAAGAAGAGTATGTGCCGGGTACAAAGTTGAGAAATTATTAACTTTGGTCACGGCACTATGCGATTCATCCCTATATTTTAACGGTTCTTTATCCCCTTGATTGTGCGAAATCAACTTTGTACCCGGTACATACAAACTCCTGACTCGATATGTGAGGTTTGCGGATAAAGATCAAACACCTGTAAAACCTTCACTCTATATCCATGCTCACCGAACCGCTTAATATCACGAGCTTGGGTAACGCTATCGCACGACATATAGATAATAACCTGGGGATTCCACGAACTAATAGTTTCTACCAACTGTTTATCAAGTCCGGTTCGCGGAGGATCAACGATAACCGTATCCACAGGGTCTTTTCCACGCTTCTTACTCCAGTACTCAGCCTTCTGTGTAAAAAATTCAGTATTGGTCAGATTCTTCTGTGCAAGTGCAAGACACCGGCTGTCACGCTCAACCGCAATTACATTCACTTCCGGTGATTCGACAAAAGCACTGAAGGTTCCTACTCCAGCAAATAAATCGATGACAGTCGAACCAACCGCATATGACTTCACAAAATCGACCATCTGGGAAATAAGAAATCGATTGCTTTGAAAAAAGACATTTGAATCAGCCCAAATCGTCTTTTCCGCAACATCTACCGAAACTTCTGTCGAACTGAGAGAAACTTTATCATCACCAGCAAATGCAGGAACCTGTACATATCGATACCGACTCTGCCAACCTTCAGAAGCACGACGCATCTGTGCTGCCTTCAGAAGTAATGGCCGTTTTTCGTCCAACAGTCGATTTAAAGAATCACAAAGGATAGGACAATGATGAATATCGACCAAGTCACTACTCTTTCGCCCAAGAAACCCACATCTTCCAGTTTCAAGATCAACATGGAACCGAACTCGAGAACGATACCCCCAGCTCTGATCTGATGCCGGAGGAAGCAGCGTTATCCCCAATTCCGGGTCATCAATATCAACAGCTCCAATTCGGCGAAAATTCTCTTTTACAATCTCTTCCTTATAACTTGTTTGTGATTCACTTGAAGCATGCTGCAAGTCGCACCCACCACACTCACCATAGTAAGGGCAAGCAGGTTTTACCCGATTCTCTGAAGACACTGCCACGCGAACAGTCTCTGCCCGTGCAAAATCACTCTTCTGCTCAGTCACCTCAGCCACTACCGTTTCCCCAGGCAGTGCATCACGAACAAAAAAGGTTTTCCCATCAAAACGTGCAAGCCCCTCACCTTTCGAGACCAGCTTCTCAATTGTCAACTCAAGTTCCATAATCATACCCCTATTCAGTGTAGCCAGTGAGCCGACAGAACTCATCAACATACGTACCAATCAGATCAATTCCCTGTTGCCAGAATTCAGTCGTGGTAATATCACACCCGATAGTTTCTGTCACTGCAGAAGCAGCATCCTGCCCGGTCTTCCACAATAGAGTATCGTAGGCTTTACCAAAATTTTCTTGCTGCTGTGATAACTGATACACACCTAAACCAAACAGCTGACCAAATGCATAGGGGAAATTATAAAATGAAAGTTCACTACTGTAATAATGTCCTTTTACCGCCCACATATAGGGATGCAGCTCATCTTCGTTCAGAGCATCACCATAGGTAGCACGTTGTGCATCTATCATCATCTGTGAAAATTGATCAGCCATAATATCGCCATCCATCCGCTTGGCAAACACGTTTCTCTCAAAGTAGAACCGGCTGAGAATATCGACACAGGTCTGCGTTGCATCCTGAAGGAACCCCTCAATTAGGGTGATTTTCTGATCATCGGCAGCACGTTTGAGAGCACCTTGAAAGACTACAAACTGGCTGAAAATTGAGGCAGTCTCTGCAAGCGTCATGGGATAATGACGAAGTAGTGCGGGTAATTCTCGTGTCACGTAATCGTGATAGCCATGACCGAGTTCATGAGCAATCGTAGAAACACCATCAAACGTATGGTCAAAATTTGCAAGAATCCGCGTCTCTTTACGTAGTGGGAAAGAAGTACAGTATGCACCGCCCACTTTCCCTGCACGAGGTTCACTGTCTATCCAATTCTGATCGAATGCCATCTGGGCGAATTCTCCAAGCGGTTCATGAAAATCCGAGAAATTTTCTACAATAAACTCGCGAGCCTCGTCGTATGTATAGTGAGCTGCGCCGTTTCCGACGGGTGCAAAAATATCGTAAAAAGAGAGTTTGGGTAGTTCAAGGGCGTGGGCCTTCGCTCGTAAATATCTTCTAAAAAGGGGCAGATTTTTTTCGATAGTTCCAATGAGTGCATCGAGAATCGAATCTGAAATTCTAGCCTGCATTACAGCATGTTGAAGAGGATCTCGGTACCCACGTCGCTTTTCTAGAGAAATCGTTGTTCCTTTCACCCCATTTAACGCATACGCAAACGCAATCTCATGCTGCTTCCATACAGCAAGTTCTGCCTCATAGGCTTTACGACGCACCTCGCGGTCAGCATCGAAGGCAAGGGATCGAAGTTGAATGACTGTTTTCCGAGCACTCTGATCTGCATCCCACTCGGAATCCACTGTTGAAGATATCGCCTCTTGCAATCTTCCCCATGCATCGGCTCCACTGCGACTCAAATCAGCCGCCAGGTTCTCTTCTGCTTCACTCATGGTATGCGCCTGTTCTTCGAGGAGTTCCTTTAGTGCAAAATGATATGGTTTGATTCGGTCATCGGCAGCTAAAGCAGCTAGCACTTCATTATGGAGACTTCCCAATGTATTTAGGAATTCAACGTGGACAGCCTTCATGGGGAGTAGTGCCTCTTCCACACGATTCAAGGCTCGCATAGCCTGGTCATTACTGGTATCAACAGTCAACAAAGCACTCGCATAGGCATAGAGAGTCTCTGTAGTATCCAAGGCAAGTTGATAATCATCCAAAAGCTTGATTAACCATGAGGAGAAATCAGTTTTCCCCTGACTCCCTAATTGTAGTTGTTTACGAACCTGCTCTACCAGTGGCGTAATTTGCTGAAGGTCATGTTCAAAATCTTCGCTTGTAATTGAGTGGTATATGCTTGATAAATCCCAGTGTGGTAATTTTTCCATAAGAAAGAGCTCCTTTCTGAACAGTATTTTTATCGTGCGGTTCAGTGTAAGTAATACGGAGAGCTCTGGTCAATGGTTGATGATACAGAACATATCTATAATCGCTATCAACACGGTCATTCAATGCTGTCATGTTAACGCGTTCACAATATCAATTTTATTCTTTTTTTACAGATCAAGTTTGTATTCTGCAATTTTGTTGATGAGTGTTCTTCGCGAAATCCCCAATTCCTCAGCGGCTCGTGTTCGATTTCCTTCCCACCTGTGCAAAGATCGTATAATAGCCTCTACTTCAAGTTCTTTGAGACTTTTTGCATCCTTATCATCTTCAGAGGCAATCAAAAAAACATTCTGTGATACGGAATCACTCCCAGGTCGCGACACACTTTCCCGTAACTCAAGTACCGAAGCCTTGATAATCGGACTATCTGCAAAAATCACTGCACGTTCAAGAATATTTTCCAATTCACGAACATTTCCATAAAATGGATGAGCACGAAGTGCTTCAATAGCATCTGCAGCCAGACCTTCAACTCTATGTCCCATTTGCCGATTGAGCCGATTGAGAATTACTCCTGCGAGCAGGGGAATGTCTTCTCGGCGTTCTCTCAATGGGGGCAACTCAATTCGCACTACATTGAGTCGATAAAACAGATCCTCCCGGAAGGAACCGTCGCGTACTTTTTCTTCTAGGTTCTTATTTGTCGCAGCGATTATTCGAGCATTAATCGGCATGGGAGAGGTTCCGCCAAGTCGGGTTATCTTACGATCCTGAAGTACACGAAGCATTTTCACCTGAAGCGTGAGCGGCATATCCCCTATCTCATCGAGAAACAGAGTCCCTCCACTGGCAAGTTCGAACATTCCAATCTTCCTACCTGCAGCTCCCGTAAAGGCTCCTTTCTCATAACCGAAAAGCTCACTTTCCAACAAGTTTTCCGGCACTCCCCCAATGTTGATAGCGACAAAAGGCCCCTCATGCATCTTGGATACAGCATGTATCTGCCGAGCTACGACCTCTTTACCAGTACCACTTTCACCCGTTACAAGAACAGTCGCAGGAGAGTCGGCTATTTTTGTAATAATTTCCTTGATCTTCCGCATGGGAAGTGAATTCCCCACGAGCCCCTCATCAATACCCTCTGTAGATCGTGTTTTACTCTCCACAAGACTTTTGAGTACCTGAGCCTCCATGAGTTTTCGTAGTCGAATGGTGAGTTCTTCGGGGTCAAATGGTTTTACAATGTAATCCTGAGCCCCCTCTTTTAGAGCTGTGACCGCATCTCGAATCTCACCATGGGCACTTATCATAATAACGGGCATACGGAAGCCCTCTTGTCGGATCCATCTGATTAGGCTGATACCATCCATTCCCGGCATGCGTAGATCAATAAGGCAGGCATCGTAATGTTGTTCACGGAGGAGCCGCTGAGCCGAGAATCCATTTTCTGCTCCATCACTTTCCAACCCCTCAAGATGCAGGTACTTTCGCATGAGCTCTCGAATATTTGGTTCATCATCTACTATAAGAATTCTCAAAATACTATCTCCCTCTTATTTATGTTCAGCAGGAAGGATTACCTCTGCTACAGTCCCCCCGCCCTCACGAGCGTAGAGTTTCAGGTTGCCATTACGGGCACGAACGAACTGCCTGCAAATAGCAAGACCAATACCAGATCCGTGAATTTTGGTTGTAAAAAATGGATCAAAAATCTTCTCGAGATTTGCCTCGTCGATTCCCTCCCCACGATCACGAATAAATATGTGGATGAACTTTTTCTTGTCACGAGTTACTTCCACTTCAACTTGGGGATCACAATCGGTGCAGCTCTCCAGTGCATTCTTAATCAAATTTTCAAATACTGAACGTGCTCGGTCAGGATCGAAGAATACATGGGCACGCTGTAATGTACCCGGTACAAAATTTATGCGGTCCTGGAAGGTGTGTCGCAGCCCCTCAATAAGGGCAGCCACATCGATTCTCTCTGGCATTCCTACTGGGTTACGCAAAAAATCAGAAACTTTATTGGTGAGTTGAATGAGCCGCTGCACCTCCGAATCGACGACGGCAAGATCGTCTTTTGCATGAGCTGGAAGTGTTTTTTTCAGCAATGCCATTTGTAGAGTAATGGCACTGAGAGGATTTTTAATTTCATGTGCAAGAGTTCGAGCAGCTTCACCAAGATTTACTAGATTTTCCTGTTTTGCAAGGGTCTCACGAAACTTTCTGTTACTTCGGTAGATGCTATAGACCAACAGGTGGAAGGCAAGCAATCCAATAACCGCTGAGGCACTGAAGAATCGTACCAGCATGACTTTCCTATAGTATTGCTGTCCATCAAACAAAATGTACAGGACATCAGGGAAGTTTAATGGAGAAGGAAGGTATCCATCCTCCTCAAGCAAAAAATCACCTGTTTCCACCTCAATGGTAAGACGACTGAATCGAACATATTCAATCATTCCCGTCTCTGGATTATAGGTTGCAACACCCTGGTTCCATTGGTTAGGTCCACGGTTCCTCCAGACATCATTGAACCGTTCAAGAGGCAGTGTATTCGGTACTGAGCCAAGTCCGAGCATCAATCTTCCTTCATTGGAGTAGACTCCAATGCCGCGTACATTCTCTTCACGCATAGCCGCGAGGGCACGAGAATGTTCTTCCTGTAAAAGTAAAAGCGTGGATGATGCAAAGCCTCGTTCTGCTTCAAACTGCATAAGGGTATTTTCTTTATCGATCATAAGCTGAGAGAGAAAGAGAACTAAGGTCACAAGCAGGGCAAAGAGAAATACGAGTCCGCCAATCACAAACCAGTGTTCCTTGCCCTCAATAAATGACCATTTTCTTGCTCTACTCATAATTCAACGCCTCTATAGGATCGAGTTTTGATGCCTTCATTGCAGGATACCATCCAAAGAATACTCCGACCAGAGTGGAAAACCCTGCAGCAAAGAGGAAGGATGTGTATGATATATAGAGCGTCCATCCCACCACATTTGCCACAAGATAGCTTAACAATGTACCAAGTCCAATTCCGATTATTCCCCCAGTGATGGTAAGCACAATCGCTTCAGTGATAAACTGCCCCATAATTGTCCACGGGGAGGCTCCCATTGCCTTACGCACCCCGATTTCCCGAGTTCGTTCGGCAACCGAAACAAGCATGATATTCATAATCCCAATTCCACCGACCAACAGGGAAATTGCTGCAATGGCTGCTAAGAATGAACTGAAAGTTCCGGTAATCTGCTCAGCCATATCGGCTAAACTCGCAGGGGAGAAAACCCGATAGGCATCGGAACCTACCGTCCTATCAAGAAATTCTGTAATTGCATCGGAAACGGCTAACGCATCGGCTCCATCGGCTACTCTCACGACATACGAACCTACAATGGTGGGTTTAATGAATCGCTGAGCATATGTGTTGTAGGGAATATAGACATTCGAGTTAAATTGGAGATTGAAGGAGGAGTCTTTCTCCTGCATAACACCGATTACTTCATAGCTTTTCGCCTGGTTACGAAAAATACTGATAAACTGACCAATGGCATTGCCGTCGGGAAATAGTTCATTGGCTACGTCTGCACCGAGCACTACAACTTGTCGGCTTGCCATGTTATCGGCAAGGGAGAAGAAATTCCCCTCCTCTGCCTCATAATCGAGAATAGTCGCATAGGTAGAAAGAACACCGGAAACCGAAGCATTCATAGAATTCTGCCCAATTCTCAGCAGTGCAGAACTGGAATTGACCGGCAGCACTGTTTTAATATCGCTCACATTACTCATCAATCGTTCGCCAAAATCCTCGGTAAACTCATTGGCAGCTTTTTCTGATCGAATGGGGAATATGGTCACCATTTCAAGACCACTTTCCACAATGGTTTGTGTAATACTTTTTGTCGCACTCTGTCCCAGGGTAAGTATTGCGATGACCGACGCTACACCAATCACTATGCCGAGAAGAGAGAGCAGTGTTCGCATTTTGCTAGCCATCATATCTTTGAGTGCGAGCTTAATATTTTCCCAGATCATCTACTCCTCCACATGCCCATCACGAACTCGGATTTGTCTCCGAGCCCGCATGGCAATTTCGTGATCGTGCGTTACGAGCACTACAGTTCTTCCTTCGGCGTTGAGTTCTTCAAATAATTCCATAATCTGTCGACCAGTGTGGGTATCGAGAGCTCCTGTTGGTTCGTCGGCAAGCAGTATGGAGGGATTATTCACCAGAGCCCGGGCAATAGCTACTCGCTGTTTCTGTCCACCAGACAGTTCGTTCGGTCTATGCTTCATACGATCGCCCAGACCAACTCGTTCAAGAGCAGATCTGGCTCGTTCTCGTCGTTCTCGAACCTTCATTCCTGCATAAAGCAGTGGGGTCATGACATTTTCCAGTGCATTAATTTTGCCCAGGAGATTAAACTGTTGAAAGACGAAGCCCACTTTCTGATTACGAATATAGGCTAATTCTGCCTCACTCATTCCAAGAGTCTCTTCACCATCTATTTGGATAATGCCATCGGTGGGTGTATCTAAGCACCCTATAAGATTCATGAGTGTAGACTTTCCACTCCCCGAAGGACCCGTAATAGCAGTGAATTCACCTTCCGCCATAGAGAGTGTTATCCCATCGAGTGCTTTTACCACAAATTCGCCCATGAGAAAGTATCGCCGAACATCGTGCAAGCTGATAATACTTTGCGACATATGGTTTTCGTCTCCTATCATCATCGTATACCAGCGCCCATCCCACCTCCTGGGCCAGTACCCGGGAGACCGAAGGTAAGAGAGTTAGATGAGGTGGTATTCATGAGTACAATATCTCCGGCTTTCAAATCACCAGTGAGAATTTCGCTCATACCTTCACCAAGGTAATTCGTAGTTACCTCTACTGCAACGGGATCGCCATCCGTCCCCTTCTTTCGTACGGTGTCTGAACCTCTGCGATTTGCCACCACGGCAGCAGTAGGCACTACCAGCATCTTCTTAACCTCATCGGCAGTTATATTTCCTGCGAAGGTAAAGCCTGGAGCTATTGCCGCTGGAGGATCGTCAATTACAATTTCAACATCCATAACCCCAATTCCCTGATTCGTGGTTCTTCCAATCATAGGAATGTATGTAACGGTCGCATCAACGGTTCTACCGGGAAGAGAATCGAATGTGAGTTCTGCGGTCATACCAGTGTGAACACTTTGAATATCGATCTCATCGATTTCCACGGTAGCTTTCAATTTACTGCGATCTATCACGACCATGGCAGCAGTCCCAGCTTCAAAATAGTCACCTTCGTCTACCGAGACTGTTGCTACAACGCCATCGAAATTGGCATAGGACCGTGTATAGTCAAGATTGTTCAGTGCCATAGTTCTCTGTCGTTCGAGAAGTTCAAGCTGCCTTGCTGATCCTTGGAGAGCAGCCTCTTCTATTCTGGATTCTATGTCGGCAAGATTATAGGTCTGGGTAGTATCGTCTATAGTCGCAAGCAGGTCTCCTTCCTTTACGGTATCGCCCTCTTCTACAAAGACCTGGGTAACGGCACCCGTTGCTCTGAACATAACCATCTGGGTCTGATAGGCCTCAACATTTCCACTAATATCAATAGTCTGGGTGAATTCAATCTCCCGTACTGCAACTTCCTGTGTTGCTGTTGCAGCTTCAGCAGCCTGAGCCAATTTCTCGGCATCAACAAAAGGGAGGTGCCCATTTTTTTTATAGTACTGGTAGCTATACACACCAGCTGCGATGATTAACAGAATAATAATCCACGTAATGAGCTTTTTAATTCGTCGCTTACGCAGCTTCTTTTTCATATTTGCTCGAACTCGATCCTCTGTACGATTTGTCTGTCCTTCTATTTTGTCACTCATGTCTTCGTATCCCCTCTGTTACAGTTGCAGTGCTTTTGCCTCGTTCTGAAGAACTAAGGCTTGTAGTGCATATATCTTTCGCTCATAGGTACTAAATTCTACATTTAGCTGTGCGTTGTTCAATTCGGTCTCAGTCACAAGGCCTCGGTTGAAAGCTTCAGCTGTCTGTTTTAAGACCTCTTCTCGGTAAGCTGCTTCTTGTTCAAATGCAGCTGCACTTAACTGATGATTCAAGATGTCCGATTCAAGTTTGCTTGCTGATTCCTGATACGAGAGCATGGCATTCTGATAATTAATTCCTGCCATGGTAACCGCATTCTCTAATCTCTGCATTTCTAAGACATCACGAGCTACGGTAGGGTTGTTATGCCACGCCCCTCCTATAGTGACTGACGGTGTAACTGTTCCCGATTCAGTAATTCCCATGCGTACTGATGCATTTGTGGAGAAATTATTCGCATTGTACGTAGCACCTGCGGTAACCGAGTAATCAATACTCTCTGTTGCTCGCTTAGCATAATCAAATCCCGCTTCCCCATTCAGCATCAGACTTGGCACTGTTTTTGTTCCAGTACTAGTAACAACCGTTCTTCTCTGGGCGAGAGCTAGGTTCTCTTGTGCAATTTCCAAATCCATGGCTGCAGCAATAACATTGGCGTCACCAGTGGGCAAATAGGTGAATGACAAGTCGGCTTCAGGAATCTCTTCAACCGATTCCCACTCCAGCCCGGTATACTGTGCGTACTGCATTTGAGCCATTGCAATCAATTTCAGTGTGGATGCTTTTGTATTTTCCAACTTTGCCAGTTTTACCTGCATATCCTGGAATGCAGGTGAACCCTCAGTAGTTGTTCTCAGTGCAAGAGCGTTTTCTATTTGGGTCTTTTGTACAAGAATATTTTTTTCGTCGTCCAGCAGTTTCTTCTCATAATTGAGAATTTCCACAATTTTATTGTAGATGGAGTTTTCAAAGCTGTAGAGACTGGACCGATAATCATACTCCATCGTAACACGATCTTTTGCATAGCTAAGATCACTGAGATTGTCGCCGTTGTCACCAAAACGGAAGGTGTGCGATACCCCAACGCTGGGACTAACTGACCAATACCCCGATCCATCAAGAGCGGTAGTGATAGGATTAGCCGATATCGTAATTGCCGACCTTCCTGAATTTGGAAGGGAGATTTTTACTGAAGGATAAATTTCGAAATTTTGCACATTTGGATGATAGGCGGAAGTTTCGGAATAGGAGACAGAACCAGAGACATCCAGCCCTACCGTCTCCTCAATATCGCCCATTGAGATGGAGAGATTACTGTTAGCTCTCTGCAGTTCAATGAGTTGAATCATACTGCTGTTCTGCTTTGCTTCGGTAATAATCGATGTAAGATCGATTGCCATAAGCGGTGTAAGTGCCAGCATGCAAATACCCGCTATGCCGACTAAGCGTTTTCTATTCATAAGGATTCCTCTATGTGAAAATTCTTGCTGAAGAAAATATGTGCATGATTAATGCCAAAACTACCCAAGACAAGAAATTTTCGTAAAAAACCATCTTTTCTCGACCAGAAGTCTACAGAAAGGCACGTTTCAGTCGGAAGTTCACACACTTGTTACTCAGTTTGTACCATCTGTAGTGTGAAAGCCCAACATAGTCGAACTATGTGTGAATATTTTTCACACCTCTCGTCAAAATTTACTGTAGGTGTTCTCCACCGTCAACCACAATCGTCTGTCCTGTGATGGAATCGTTGAAAAAAAGGAATAATACAGCACTCACCACGTTCTGAACTGAGGGAAGTCGACGCAGAAGAATATCCTGTTTTAGACGAGTAAAGTAATCTGCATCTTCAGGTGTTGCCGGCAAAACCGCCCCGGGAGCAACCGCATTCACTCGAACATAGGGAGCAAGAGCCCTTCCGAGAATTATTGTCTGCTGCTCAAGTGCACTTTTTGCCACATAGTACGACGGTCTGCTAGGAACAGGGTGCCGAATGCCTGTATCGGTAATATTGACCACACAAGCTGCACCATACGGCATACTTAAATTTTTTGCGTGCAGGTAAAGTGCTCTACTCAGAAAAAAAGGGGCTCTCTGATGGATCTGCTGATCTTTCATATAGTCACGTATAGTAAGATCCTCTATTGGCACACTGGAGAAAATCGACGCTGCATTGACTAGACCGTCCCAACGCCCATAATGCTCAAGGGTTGTACGCACCAAGGATTCGATGCCCTCAGATGTGGTAAGGTCACAGGAAAATCGATGTGCCTGTCCACCAGAGGCTGTTATAAGAGCCGCAGTTTCATCGGCACCTGCTGTATCGGTATGGCAATGAACCACGATTGCGTAACCCTCCTGTGCCAAAGAAAGGGCAATTTGTCTGCCTAATCTATCTGAGGCTCCTGTTACCACTACCACTGCGTCTTCTTGTTTCATGCTTCCACTATAGGAGAGAAATTGGTGTTTGTCGATTGTTCACCGTAACGGTATATTGTAAACAGTACACCCGATAGCGGTGTTCAGCAGAAGAGGTACCCATGGCACAAAAAGACTCCGAATGTAGAGATAAAAACGGAAAACTTCTCCGAGGAAAGAACAAGCCCTGTCCAGATAACGAACCAGGAATACACAGTGGTGGAGGACCGACTTTTTTTGGAAAACAATTCAAGTTCTCCTTTTGGTACTTCATTTTTATTATCATTGCAATCATGCTGATTAACTCTCTGTTGGTGCAGAATACCAACATTACTCCAGTTGATTATAATCAGTTCAAAGACATGGTTCGTTCGGGTCAAATTGTCAGAGTTGAGATTCAGTCAGATACATACATCGGTCATACAGTTAGTCGTGAACAATTACTCAACACAGTGCAACGTGAGGGAGTTCAAGGGCTAACTCAGCAGGTAAATACAGGGCAATCGTTTTCCACCCACTCACTAGATGACCCAACATTCATTCCCCTTCTTGATCAAATGGGTATTGAGTATTACGCAACTCCTCCTGCACAACCGAGCATATTCTCCACCCTGCTCTCTTATATTCTCCCTATGGCAATATTCTTTTTCATTTGGCGTTTCTTACTCACAAAAATGGGACAAGGCGGTGGACAGGGGGTTCTGTCATTCAACCAGAATAAAGCCAAAATCGTAGCTGAGGGCGATACCGGAATTCGTTTTGCCGATGTTGCCGGAGCAGATGAGAGTAAACTGGAACTCGAAGAGGTGGTGGACTTTCTCAAACTACCCGAAAAATATACCGAAATCGGAGGGAAAATTCCCAAAGGAGTACTGCTCGTAGGACCTCCAGGAACAGGTAAAACACTACTCGCCAAAGCAGTCGCGGGTGAAGCCGGAGTTCCTTTCTTTAGAATGAGTGGTGCTGACTTTGTTGAAATGTTTGTAGGTGTTGGTGCTGCCCGTGTACGTGATTTGTTTCGACAGGCACGAGAAAAGTCTCCCTGTATCATCTTCATTGATGAAATCGATGCGATTGGAAGAACCCGAAGCCAGGCAGGATTGGGCGGCAATGATGAAAGGGAACAGACATTGAATCAGCTCCTTGTAGAGATGGACGGATTTGACTCACGTACTGGTGTTATTATCATTGCAGCAACAAACCGGCCCGAAGTTCTCGACCAGGCACTTTTACGGCCCGGTCGTTTTGACCGACAGGTTCTTGTGGACAAGCCCGATTTAGAGGGACGGCTCGCTATTTTAAAGATACATACCCGTGATATTAAGCTTGATGAGAGTGTAGATTTAAGAAAAATTGCACAATCTGCAGCAGGCCTTGCTGGAGCTGATTTAGCAAATATTGCAAATGAAGCTGCACTTATGGCCGTTCGAGCAGGAAGAAAACTGGTGGGACAGCCAGACTTTGAGGAGGCGATTGAAAAATCGGTTGCAGGGCTGCAGCGAAAGAGCCGTATTCTCAGTGAGGATGAACGAAAAAAGGTTGCGTATCATGAGACGGGACATGCCCTTACCGCATTCATGACTGAAGGAGCTCCACCAGTATCCAAGATTTCCATTATTCCCCGCGGATTAGGTGCTCTTGGCTACACCCTGCAATACCCAACCGAGGACCGCTTCCTTATGAGTGAAAGTGAACTGCTTGGAAATATTGATACCCTATTAGGTGGCCGTGCTGCTGAGGAGATTGTGTTCGGTGAAATATCGACAGGTGCAGGTAATGACATTAGCCGAGCAAGTGATATGGTACGGCGTATGATTACCGAATTTGGCATGAGCGAACGATACAGAAACATTACCCTACCTTCAACTACCAAACAGGGTCTTGGTGGAGCACGGGAATACTCAGAAGCAGCTCAGGAATATATTGATAGTGAAACAGCCCGTGTGGTGAATGAGCGCTATGCAACGGTACTGAAAAAATTGTCCAAGAATCGTGACGTACTTGAGCAGATTACTACCCTGCTGCTGGAGAAGGAAGTAATCGACGGAGAACAGTTCCAAACTCTTGCACAAAATGGTGTTGTTGCGTAATCTGTAGCACTATGATACGTAAACCAATAAACGATGAAACATTACGAAACCATATGGCGTCTCTTCCAGAGGATAAAAGAGATGTCTTTCTGTTATACGACGGTGCTGTACGTGCGGTAGTACTTCAAGGAACTACTGTGGTAAACCAGATGCGGGCAAATCATGAACTCGGAATACTCGAGACACTCGTACTTGGACACTCCTACCTTGCCGGAGGGTTATTAGCCTCAACGGTAAAAGGAGATGACCGTGTACAACTCACCATTGAGTGTGGAGGTCCAATAAAGGGCATCTCTGTAGAAGCATGGGCGATCGGTGCTGTGAGAGGCTATTTAAAAGAGGTCCCCATTCCCATTGAGAAACCACTGGATAGCTTTAACCTCTCTCCCTTCTTTGGTCCCGGCTTTATGACAGTTACGAAATTGCTTGAGGGGAAAAAAACACCCTTCACAGGTCAGATCATGCTCAAACATGGCAGTATTGCTAAAGACCTTGCAGAGTATTTTCTTATATCTGAACAGACACCTTCAGTAGTTTCTCTCAGTATTCAGTTTGATCGTGAGGGACGGGTGGTTGGAGCTGGAGGACTGTTCCTGCAGAAACTTCCAGGAGCGGACGATAAGCACCTAGAAGAACTCGAGATGGTTGCTGCAGATATGCCATCCCTTGGTAAGCATCTCTCAGAAGGGAAGAGTGGACGCGAATTCGTAGAAACGGTATTCGCTAAAGCTCAACCCCACTATCTTGAGAGCCTTCCTTACGGTTTTTCCTGTCCCTGTGACCGAAAACGTTTTGCAGAGTACCTTGCATCTCTTCCAGAGACAGAGAAAAAGGCAATCCTCGAAGAGGGACCGTTCCCATTGGAACTGAATTGCTTCAATTGTGGAACTATCTATCCATTTGAGCAGGATGAACTGAACTCATTGTTACAGTAAGGAGCTTGTATGATTTACTTCGCGGCAGCTGCCGCTAACCAGAATGATTTGGTTGCTCAGGAGGCAGAGCGTGCCGGTGCAACTGAGGTTCACTTGGTCAACGGTGGTGTTGAATTTGCCGCAGACCTTGCAGCGGCTTATCGGTTTTGTCTGAACACGAGAATAGCTACGCGAGTAATGCTCGGTCTTGCTCAGGAAGATGATGTACTTGGCCCAGATGAGTTCTACGCATCCTCTATGCAGATTCCCTGGGAGACATGGCTCAATCCTACGAGAACCTTTTCGGTAACCGTAACATCCCTGTATTGTCCCTGGCTCAAGAAATCTACATTCGGTGCTATACGTCTTAAAGATGCCATTGTCGATAGAATACGAGAAAAGTTTGATGGAGAGCGACCTACGGTTGAATTCGATAACCCCGATGTAACATTTCATGTCCATTTTGAGCGTGATGCAGTTACCTGGTACCTCGATTTCTCTGGTAGATCGCTACATAAACGTGGCTATCGTACAGGAGATACCGGTGCAGTGATGAAGGAAAATCTCGCTGCTGCAGTATTGATGCGAAGTGAATGGTATAAAACGGTGTTGGATGGAAACCCTGCGCTGCTGCTTGATCCATTGTGTGGCACAGGAACTATCCCGATTGAGGCAGCCCTCATGGCTACCGATACTGCCCCTGGACTTATTGATTCTACCCGTTTCGCATTTCTGAAACTTGATATGCACGAACCAGATCTCTGGACTGAAGTATTGGAAGAAGCTTTGCAACGGCATGAAGAGGGAACGAATCGTTCGGTACACATACTCGCATGGGATCGTGACCGTGAAGCTATTCGGCTGACCCAGACTCATGCAAAACTTGCTAAGGTTGATGCTTTTATCACCATCGAGAAGAAAGATTTTATTGGAATTATCGAAGCTGACGTTCCTGAAGGTGAGCACCACATGATAACCGATCCCCCCTATGGTGTGAGGATGGAGGGAAACGGCTCGATTGAACAGTTTTATCTGCAGTTTGGCAAGACGTGTAATACTCTCTTTCCCGGTTGGCATGTGAGTATACTTTGTGGCAATAAAGAGCTTTTGAGTTATGTTGATATGAAGCCGGATCGGACGAATGCCCTGTACAATGGTCCACTTGAAGCACAATTAGCCCACTACAAGGTTTTTACCCGTGAAGAGCGACAATCTATGATTGATAAGGCTATTCAGCGTAAGAAAGAACGTTTAGAGGCTCCGCTCTCACCGGGAGCTCAGATGGCATACAATCGTCTCAAGAAAAATCTTGATCGTATACAGCCGCTCATGGAGGAACAGGGTGTTACATCGTACCGAATTTATGATGCGGACATGCCTGAGTACTCTGCTGCCATCGATTGGTATGAGGGCAAGTATATTCACCTACAGGAGTATGCTCCACCGGCAACGATAGATGAGGAAGATGCACAACGTCGTCTTGAAGAGCTGATTGATGCTACCGAACGTGCTACCGGAATTGATCTGGAAATGATCTTTGTAAAGCAGAGAAGAGAGCAGAAAGGAACGGATCAGTACCAGAAGCTAGCCAATGCGGGCAAGTTCTACATTATGCGTGAGCATGGCCATATGTTTATGGTCAACTTTTCCGATTATCTCGATACTGGAATATTCCTAGATCACCGCCCGGTTCGAAAGATGATTCAGCAGATGGCAGAGAACAAGCGATTCCTCAATCTTTTCTGTTACACCGGAACGGCAACAGTCTATGCTGCAGCCGGAGGTGCATTAAGTACCGTTTCGGTAGATGCCTCAGCTACTTACCTGGACTGGGCTATCAAGAATATGGAGATGAATGGTTTTGAGGGCATGAATCACTTCTTCTACAAGGAAGATTGTATAGACTGGTTAAAAGAGACCTACGACACCTATGATCTTATTTTCTGCGATCCTCCGACATTCAGCAACTCAAAAATGCGTCAGATGTTCGATGTTCAGAGGGATCAGAGGCGCCTGATTCATTCGGCCATGCGACACCTTGCACAAGATGGTACACTCTTATTCTCTACAAACTTCCGCAAGTTCAAGTTAGATCCTGAAATTGAGGAGGAGTATGCGGTAGAAGATATTACTGCAGATACCATTGGAGATGATTTTAATCGTAACCAGAAGATTCATTACTGCTGGACAATCAAACACCGCAAGGCAATCGTAAAAATGCCTAAACGAGAACTTGATAAACCTATGAGAAAGGTTGTCCGAAGGAAATAAGAGGAATCTTTCCGTCGATTCCTCTCTCATTGAACAAGATAGAATAATAACATTTGAAACAGATTCTTAAACTGGCTACCAATTTGGTAGCCAGCCATTGATGAAATTTAGAATGGTCCTAATTGGATCAGAGTCGCGATTGCAACCGCAATAAGACCTATTACAAGGTGAATAACCAACAGTTTCCATGCATAGGATATCCACTTCCCGTAACTGACCCGAGCCATACCAAGAGCAGCCATGGTTGCACCGAGTGTAGGAATGAACATGTTAGAGAGTCCATCACCATACTGGAATGCTAGAACTGCTACCTGACGTGGTATACCGAGGATGTCTGATACAGGAACCATGATTGGCATAGTTACCATTGCCTGTCCACTTCCAGATGGAATGAAGAAATTGATGAACGTCTGAATAATTACCATGAGAGATGCCGATATTACACGTGGTAAGTACTCAAGTGGCTGTACTAAGTAATAGACAACACTATCAAGAATCTGCCCGTTCTCCATAACAACCATAATTCCTCGAGCAATACCAATGAGCAGTGCGCCATAGAGGAGTGACTTAGCACCTTCAACAAATAGTTCACCCATAGTGTTCAGTTTCATTCGATACAAGATACCGGAAACAATACCTAATCCAAAGAAGAGAGCTCCCATTTCGGTAATGTACCAACCGAACTTCATAACACCCACAAGAAGCATGATGATTGCAGCAACGAATGCAACAAGAATGAGCTTCCTGGATAACGTAAGTTCAATATTTTCTTCTGTATTGAGTCCGAGGTCATGATAATCGACATCGGTCATGAGACTTGCAGAAGGATCTTCCTTTATTTTCTTTGCATAGCGGAAAGTGTACCACAGGGTGGTAGCAATCACGATAACGAAGAAGATTAAGCGATACCATAACCCTGAGTAGATTGGTAATTCAGCTATACTTTGGGCAATACCAACAGTAAACGGATTCATGGGTGCAGCAGCAAAACCACCTGCAAGACCAAGCAAACCGAGTGATAATCCGACGATTGGGTCGTACCCAAGAGAGAGGGCTATCATAATAGCAAAGGGCATGAATGCAAGAGCTTCTTCATACAAGCCCATTACCCCTCCTAATAAAGCGAAGAAGACTGTAATGATAATCATTACATACTTCTCACCTCTACCTCCTTTAGCTTTAAGAACGGTACGTACCAACAGTGCATCAATTGCTTTAGTTTCCCTCAGAATTTGTACAGAACCTCCAATCATGAAGACAAAGAATACAATTCCTGAAGCACCAACCATACCTAACTGGAATGATTTAAGCACATCGAACAATCCAACAGGAGTCGGTTCCACCGTGGTAAATGTATTTGGAACAATTACCATTCTGCCATCTTGTTCCACGCGTTCAAACATTCCAGCGGGAATAAGATACGTAAGTACAGCAGCAACTACGATGATGAAAAATAAAAGCACATATGTGTGCGGTATTTTTTCAAACAATCGTGTTACTTTGTCCTTTTCCCTGAGTGATTTACTCGCCATAGCGACCTCCTTAATTTGCTCCATTGTTCTCACAACAATGAAGATTATTTCACACTCCTCTCTGCAACAGACACACAGAAACTACGGTCAATGCTGTAAAATAAATTCACGAAGTAATTACATTAATTTGTTATTTACAATTTATACAGTTTCTGTATTTCTGTTAAAGACATGGTAACATCTCAGAAAACAGAGAGCAAGGATAAACTCAGGAATTATTAGTAAAATAAAAAGGTTCCAGAACGGTTACTAAACCAAAATATGTACACACTAAAAAGGCCGTCCTTTCGGACGACCTTTATATAAACAGTACGTTTCTGTTTGATTAGAAAGCAATGTTGACAGAAGCAATAACTGAACCAAGGTTAGCAACAGCTAAATCCTTGTCAAGCAAATCATCAGCATCAGCCCAAGTCAATGCAAGAGTTGCACCAGGAATAATGGTTGTGGATTCAACACCAGCATACATCTCTAAGATTTCGCCAGTCTTGAATGTTCCACCAAATGTAGCAGTATAATCTTCAACAGCGTACTCTAAATCAGCACCAGCTTCCCATGCACCACCGTTGAGGGTGTATCCGCCACGACCGGTAACAGCAAGTTCTTCAGTTGCCTGATA
>CAZTUL010000013.1:0-32554 GCA_964616275.1 uncultured Spirochaetaceae bacterium
AGTTCGCAAAAAATAAAAAATACCAAGCTTCAATGTTGAAACACATGGGTATGTAATTGCGTTGAGCAGGAGGAAGTTGTGAGTACGAGTATCAGATTGAAGAGGTTCGGATCGAAAAAGAGACCATATTATCGTTTGGTCGTCATCGATTCCCACGCTGCACGAGACAGTCGGTCGATTGAAGAGGTTGGTCAGTACCACCCGATTGAGGCTGAAGACAAGCAGGTTGTCCTCAATGAGGATCGCATCAAGGATTGGCTTGCCAAGGGCGCACAGCCTTCGGCAACTGTGAAAAAGATTCTAAATAACCACAATATCACAGTTGACAGAAATCCTCAGGAATAACCGGAGGATTTTACCGTGGAAAAGGATCTAGTTGAATACATTGCAAAATCGCTTGTTGACCAACCAGATGATGTCTCTGTCAATGTTATTGAGGGTGAGCAATCAACCATTCTCGAGTTGAAAGTTGCGGCAGATGATGTTGGTAAGGTTATTGGTAAGCAGGGGCGAATCGCCAATGCAGTGCGTGTTATCTTAAGTGCTTCGGCAGCTAAGAGCGGCAAGCATGTGCAGTTGGAAATTTTAGACTAATGGAATTTTTGGCAACTGGGGTCTTAAAAGGACCCCACGGAATTCATGGATTTATTAAATTGCACTCCTTTTCTCATGAGTATGAACATCTCATGAATCTTAGAGAGGTTTCTCTTCGGAAAGACGGGGTTCAACGTGAATTTCGAGTTGAAGAAATCAAACCATCAGGAAGGGAAGCCTTAATAAAACTTGAAGGGATTGATAATCCTGAAACTGCCAGAACACTGAATGGGTGGGAACTCTGGGTACCGAGAGAATCTGCTTCTGAACTTGAAGAAGGGGAGTACTATGTAGCAGATTTGTCTGCATGTAGAGTTCTTTCTCAGGGAGTACACGTAGGCACGGTTGTTGGTGTCATTGAGGGACCGCAAGCTCTCTTGCTGGAAGTTGCTGCGATTGCTGATGGTAAGCGGTATCTTGTACCGTTTATGAAACAGTATATTGGTGCAGTACATATTGAACAGAAGGAGATGGAACTTCTCGTTCCGGAGTTGCTTACATGAATTTTGATGTAGTAACGTTATTCCCGGAAATTGTTGAACCATTCTTTACTAATTCAATTATGGCAAAGAGTGTAGATGCAGGGAGTATCTCCTACAATCTGGTAAATTTTCGGGATTGGGCAATAGATAGACATAAGACATGTGATGATGCTCCATATGGTGGAGGAGCCGGAATGGTAATCAAACCGGAACCTTTGGGGAGTGCTCTGGAAGCTATCAATGCAAAGCATAAACGGGTAATTTACCCAACTCCAAGTGGGAAACCCTTCACTCAGCAGTATGCAGCCGAGTTAAGTAAGGAAGAGGACTTGGTTATCATTTGCGGACGGTATGAGGGTATTGACCAAAGAATCATAGACCTGTATGTTGATGACGAGATTTGTATTGGTGACTATGTAATTTCATCGGGTGAAGTTGCAGCCTTAGTAATCATTGATGCTGTGTACCGGTTGCTTGATGGAGTTATTAGCGGTGAATCGTTAGTTGAGGAGAGTTTTACCGACGGTTTGTTGGAATATCCTCACTATACACGGCCCGAGACCTATTGCGGAATTAACGTTCCTGCGATATTATTGTCGGGTCATCACGCACGCATTGACCAATGGCGCATGCGGAAACGGTTAGAGAAGACCCTCTTGAATCGTCCGGAGTTATTGGAAGTTGCAGAGCTTGATAAGGTTACGAAACGGTTAGTTGATGAATTGAAATCATATGTTGCGAAGGGGACTGAAGAAAATGGATGTGATCAAGGCAATTGAATCAGAACAGATGAAAGATAACATGGACCACTTTCATGTTGGAGATACGGTGAAGGTTTACTTCACAATTAAAGAAGGCGATAAAGAACGAGTCCAGGTTTATGAGGGCTTAGTTATTGCTTTTAAGAACGGCGGAATTCGGAAGACGTTCACAGTACGAAAAAATTCATACGGTGTTGGCGTTGAGCGTATTTTCCCTGTTCATTCACCAAGAATTGAAAAAATTGAAGTTACACGCCGTGGTCGCGTGAGAAGAGCGAAGCTTTACTATATCCGTTCGAAGATTGGTAAGGCGGCAAAGGTGCCGGAACTCATTATAAAGAAGAAGTAATGGTTCCAGATGTGAATGGAAGAGGACGGAAGCAGAGAGCGACCGTCCTTTTACTTTTTTCTCTGACTAAGTCACAATTTAACACGTATATTGGAGTTTAATTGTGTCTAAAATCGAAAATACTGTGAAAAAGGGAAGGGCTGGAGAGTCTCTTGCCTCTGCTTATCTTACAATGAAAGGGTATCGTATTCTTAAACGAAATTATGTGAGCCCAGGCAGTGAACTCGACATAATTGCATATGAACCACAACAGAAGACACTTGTTTGCGTAGAGGTAAAACGATGGCTCCGACCATATTATCCCATTGACGATATACGATACGCTGTTCCATCTGCAAAAATGCGAAGGCTGCGTAAAGGGCTGAGCCATTTCATTGCAACTCATATGCATTTACAGTATGATGCAATACGTATTGATGTAATTCTTCTCTATGAAGAACAAGTAATACACATTGAAGGGGATTGGTAAATGACGAATGACCAGGACCGTTCTGTGGTATCTGTGGATGAGAAGCGACCTGCCAAACGAAGCGATCGTAATCGGAAGCGACGAAAACGGAACGGAAAACAAGCACAGAAAACTCCCACTGCTGGAGCATCCCAGAACCCGCAGAAGGAAAAAAAACGAAAGCCCGGGAAAGCTGTCTCTTCAATTGTGGTTCCAAGAATACAGGAACCAGTTCCTGAATGTGCATTATGTGGGAAGCCTATTGAGGCTATAGCACAAGCTATTCGAGGGCCTGAGCCCGATATGTTTAATCATTTTGATTGCGTGTTACGGAAGCTTGCTGAAGAAGAGCACGTGCTTCCAAGCCAGAAAATCTCTTACATCGGTAAAGGTTCGTTTGCAGTTGTGGAAACCGACACAGAGGGGAAATTCATTATAATTAAACGAATTCCCTACGAAAATCCCGAAACATTTGCCTCCATGAAACGATTTGTTGAGGAGCAAAAACGATGAATAAGAAAAAGATGGGATGTGTAAAGGCAATGTTGCCAGGGACTTTTGATCCACCTACAAACGGACATTTGAATCTTATCGAGCGAGCGGCTCAGTTATTTGAGACACTCGATGTTGTTGTTGCCGATAATATCAGCAAAAAATGCCTTTTTACAGCAAAAGAACGCATGGAAATGTTACACGAGATGCTTACACCATATGATAATGTCCGAGTAGTATCCTATGGAGGGCTAGTGGTGGATTATGCACGAAAAGAGCACATTACTGTAATGATTCGTGGAGTTCGTGCATTGGTTGATTTCGGATACGAATTTGAACTTGCAATGACAAATAAACAACTCAATCCCGAGCTGGAAGTTCTCTTTATGCCGACCGATCCACATTATTTTGTACTCAGATCCTCAGCAATAAAGGAGATGGCAGCTTTTGGTGCAGATATCAGCACTATGGTGCCACGTTCTGTTGCTGAAAAACTGAGAAGCAAAGTTGAGATGTTGACATAAAGTCGGGTTTTCGTTATTCTCACAAAAGCATTATTTCGATATAAGAGGTTTACAAATGGCGGTACCAAAACATAAGAGTTCGAAGGCAAGAGCAGCCTCCAGAAAAGCGGCTAACATGCGTCTTGCAACTCCCACACTCACAGTGTGCGGAACCTGTGGAAATATGGTTATTCCCCATCGAGTTTGTCCAAAATGTGGTTTTTATCGTGGCAAGCAGGTTATCGATCAGGAGAATATGGCTTAAGCATTAGCTTAGTTCCGTAGTAAGGAGGAAATTGAATGGATTCTCAGACAGTATTTGAAAAGGTTAAAAGTTTAATCGCAGAAAAGTTGGAAATTGAAGATAGTAAAATCACACTTGACTCTTCATTCCGTAAAGATCTTGGTGCCGACAGTCTCGACACGTATGAACTTGTTTATGCAATCGAAGAGGAATTGGGTGTCTCTATTCCAGATGAAAAAGCCAATGAGTTTGAAACCGTACGAGATGCAGTCGATTTCTTGGCAAAAATGTTGAAATAGTCGTATAAAGCCATGTCTGTTTTCCCAAAGACAGTTGTATATGGAAAAGCTCCTGGAATCTCTTCCGAGAGAAAACGGGAGCTTTCCTTGTTTCAAAAGCAAGCTAACATTAAGTTTAAGAATCTCGAGTTACTCAATCTAGCCTTTTGTCATCGATCATTTGCTAATGAGAGTAATGAAGACATAGATAATAATGAGCGTCTGGAATTTCTTGGCGACAGCGTCTTAGGACTTATTGTTGCAAATTGGCTTTTTATCCATCTTCCCGACTCTGACGAAGGGGATTTCTCTCGAATTAAATCATTTGTAGTTAGTGAAGACAGCCTTGCAGTGGTAGCAAAAAAACTTCGTGTGGATAATTTTATTCTTATTGGGAAGGGTGAAGAATTTTCTGGAGGGCGAAATAAAAAAGCTCTCTTGGCAGATTGTATGGAAGCAATCTTTGGAGCATATTTCCTTGATTCTGGATATAAAGCAGCAACCGAACTTATCCAGCACCTACTCGTCCCTGAAATTCAGGTCGTGCTTGCGAACAAGCACAAAAAAGATTATAAGACCTTACTGCAGGAGTATGTGCAAAAGCGGTATAAAACCTATCCTAAATATGAGGTGGTAAAGAAAACAGGTCCTGAACATGACAACACCTTTTGGGTAAAGGTAATGATTCAGAAAAAAGTTTTTGGACCTGCTCCAGGGAATAATAAAAAAGAGGGCGAACAAGCTGCTGCTAAAATCGCGTATGAGGAGTTGGTTGGAAGCTAACTCTGTTCTTTCGGCTGTTTAATCCTCTGTTCATAGAAATTCCAAGCAATTACGCGTAGTTTTTCGTACTCATTTTCTGATGGGTCATCCAGAACAGTCTCAAGCAGCTGGTGTAATACAATACCCATTTCAGGGCCTCGAGGAATTCCTAAAATAGCTAAATCATTACCGCTTATAGCTAAATCTTGTATAGAAAACGCCGAACTTGTTTCTATCACCTTTTTTATGCGTTTTTCTAATTGCATGATTGCATGAGGACTCGGCGTACCATGTATTGCAATTTGATCAGCTAAACGTAAACTGAATAAATCATCTAACGCCTCTTTGCCCACGCGATTCACAAACCTTCTTACTGCACCATCACTCCATTCAGGGGTGTAATGAAACATGTGATGTTGAATAAGGTTCAAGACTACCTTTTGTTCCTGATTTGAGCATTTTAATCTCGTGAGTATCTTCTTTGCTAACTTAACAGAATATTCTTCGTGTCGATGAAACGTGACATCTCCAGATGGTTGCAGCTGTTTTGCAGGCACTTTCCCAATATCGTGCAAGAGTGCAGCTAAGCGTACGAGGGGTTTTGTTCGAGATACAGCATCACAGGCAGCTATTCCATGCCGCATGACATCTAATGTATGAAAGCCCTTTTGTGTAATCTGATCACCCATAGTGAGTTCTGGAAACCATATGGCAAGGGCACCACACTCATACATTGTATATATTCCCTTTGAAGGAAGTGGTGATTCAAGAATTTTCCAGAATTCATTCTTCACCCGCTCTCCTGAAACTTGCTGTAATTTGTGCGCATATGATTTCATAGCAGATAGTGTTTCATTATGAATGGAAAAATCTAGTTGCGAAACAAATCTGCACGCACGAAGTATACGTAAGGCATCTTCATTGAATCGTTCTACTGGGTTCCCAATCGCTCGGATTAATCGGATATCAATATCTTTCAGACCATTGTGAAAGTCATGAATCTCGCCAGTAAATGCATTTACAGCAAGTGCATTAATAGTAAAATCTCTTCGTTTTAAATCTTCCTGCAATGATCGGACAAAATGGACAGTTTCAGGATGCCGTGCATCACGATAATCACCATCGATCCGAAATGTGGTTACTTCATAGGAAGATCCTCTGAATAAAACAGTGACCGTCCCATGTTTGATCCCAGTGGGAATTACAGAGGGAAATAGATTCATTACCTCATCCGGTTGAGCATCTGTTGCAAAATCAAAATCGCTTGTCGCACGACCTAAGAAATAGTCTCGAACCGCCCCACCTACAATGAAGAGGGAAAAACCGGCATGAGAAAATTGCGTGGCAAATTGTTTCACAGTACGTGGAATTGGGAATTCTACCATTGCTTCATGCTACTCACCACATGATACTATTGTCAATATAGATTGAATATAACGCGTAAAATGTCTATAGTTGACCTCATGGTTGTCACGAACTAATCGTGTTTTGCCTTATTCAAATTGATTGAGGAGTCCTAGCAATGTTCAATCCCGTTGACCCGAAAACCGATTTTCCAAAAATGGAAGAAAAAATTCAGACTTTTTGGGAAAATAATAACATCTATCAGAAATCTGTAGAAAACAGAAGTGCCGATAATGAATATGTTTTTTACGATGGTCCTCCTTTTGCCACAGGGCTGCCGCATTTTGGTCATTTAGTTCCCGGAACCATTAAAGATTTATATCCTCGTTATCAAACCATGAAAGGGAAACGGGTCAATCGTCGGTTTGGATGGGATTGTCATGGACTGCCCGTAGAATATGAAATTGAAAAATCTCTCAATATTAGCGGTCATAAAGCCATTGAAGAGTATGGAGTCGCAAAATTTAATGAACAATGTCGGTCCATAGTCCTCCGCTACACCGGAGAATGGAAAGCAACGATAAATAGAATGGGACGATGGGTTGATTTTGAACATGGGTATCGAACAATGGATACCGATTATATGGAGACTATTTGGTGGGTGTTCAAGACTCTTTATGAAAAGGGCTTGATTTATGAAGGATACAACATCCTCCCATACAGTCCTGCTCTTGCAACACCGCTATCAAACTTTGAAGTCAACCTCGGTGGTTATCAGGATGTGGTAGACCAAGCGGTGACTGTCCGGTTCAAGGTTGATGGTGAGAAAGATACCTATTTTCTTGCTTGGACAACAACTCCATGGACTCTCCCTTCTAATCTTGCACTTGCACTTGGTCCAGATATTACCTATGTGAAAGTAAAAGATGTTTCGGAGCAGGTGTATTATATTCTAGGTGAAGATCGACTAGGGAATTATTACCAGAATCCTGAGACTTACGAAATAATTCAACGATACAAAGGTAGTGAACTCGCAGGATTGCGTTATGAACCACTATTCCCATTCTTTGCATCACTAAAAAAAGAGGGAGCGTTTATTACCGTATTAGGTGATTACGTCACTGTAGAGGATGGTTGTGGAATTGTTCATACCGCTCCAGGTTTTGGTGAGGATGACTATCAAGTACTAAAAGGCACTGGAGTTCCTGTTGTCTGTCCAATAGATGATGATTGTAAATTCACCGAAGAGGTTCCTCTTTGGGAGGGTATATTTGTAAAAGATGCCGATACCTCTATCATCTCTTGGCTGAAAGAACATGGGAAGCTTGTCAAGCGCGAAAACTATCTGCACAGTTATCCATTCTGTTATAGAACACACAAACCACTCATTTATAGAGCGATGGCTTGCTGGTATGTTGATGTTACAAAATTAAAAAGTTCTATGCTTGCTGCAAATGATCAAATCACCTGGATGCCGGCTCACTTGAAAAACGGGCGATTCGGAAAGTGGCTCGAAGGTGCACGGGACTGGGCAATCAGCCGAAACAGATTCTGGGGGAATCCAATTCCAGTGTGGAAAAGTGATGCCTCTGATTATATTGAAGTCATTGGATCGATAGATGAGTTGGAACAGAAGAGTGGAGTACGTGTAACCGATTTGCACAAACATTTTGTGGATGAAATAACATGGTCCAGCCCTGACGGTAAGGGAACCATGCGTAGAATACCCGATGTACTTGATTGCTGGTTTGAATCTGGTTCCATGCCATATGCAGAGAATCACTATCCATTTGAGAATAAGGAGTTTGTTGAGTCGCATTTCCCTGCCGATTTTATTTGTGAAGGATTGGATCAGACTCGAGGATGGTTCTACACCTTGGTAATTATGGGTGCAGCTCTTTTTGATAAACCCGCATTTCTGAATTGTGTTACCAATGGTATTGTTCTTACCGCAGATGGTAAGAAGATGTCGAAATCCCTTAAGAACTATTCTGATCCAATGGAAATTGTGGATCAGTATGGTGCTGATGCGTTGCGCTTTGCTCTCATGAACAGTGCTGTAACACGAGCAGAGGATCTGAAGTTCTCCGAAGATGGTGTGAAAGAGGTGCTTAAAACTCTCATTATTCCCCTTTGGAATGCCTACTCGTTTTTTGTTACCTATGCAAATATTGATGGATACGAACCCGCAACAACACCTTTTGATGAACTTGATAACCTCATGGATCGTTGGATAATTTCTGCTAGTGAAGCATTAGTCCAGGAGGTAACAGAAGCGTGGGATGCGTACGAAACACAAAGAGGGTGTGGTGCGATAGTTTCTTTTCTTGATTCATTGAATAACTGGTATATTCGAAGAAATCGCCGTCGTTTCTGGCGTTCAGAGAATGATATCGACAAGAAGAAGGCTTACAATACATTGTATCATGTACTCATGAATGTAATTCACTGTGCTGCACCAGTCATACCTTTTACTACTGAAGAGATTTTCTTGAATTTAAAATCTTCCACTATGATGGAGTCCATTCATCTAAGTGATTTCCCAGTTTATGATGAGCAAAGGAGAGACTTCTCCTTAGAGAAGAGAATGGCACTTACACGTCAAGCGATCACGATGGGACGGTCGTTGCGTAGTATCCATAACCTGAAAATTCGTCAGCCCCTCAAGCAACTCTATCTAGTCACAAGAGATGAAGAAGAACGTGAAATTTTAAAATCGATGAAAGAGATCATTGAGGAAGAACTCAATATTAAAAAGATTACCATACAGGCTGACGAAAGCGGCTTAGTTTCCTATCAGGCAAAAGCAAACTTTAAAGTACTTGGTAAACAATTGGGTAAGTCAATGAAGGAAGTCGCAACAAAGATTCAAGATTTACCGAGTTCCACAATTGCTGCTATCCTTGATGGCTCATCTGTTGAAATTACCTATAGCGATGGGACCATTGCCATTGGTCTTGAAGACATTGTTGTGCAGCGTTCAGAACTTGAGCATATGAAAGTGCTTAACGAGGGACAACTTACTGTTGGTTTTGACACAGAAATCACTCATGAGCTTCTTCTCGAAGGAGTGGCAAGAGATATCGTTCGTGGTGTGCAGAACCTTCGGAAGGAAGAGGGCTTTGATGTTGCAGATCGTATTACTCTTTATGTATATGGTGATGCCTTGGTTGAAGAATCCTTTACTGTCTTCACCGATTATATCTCGAGAGAAACTCTTGCTGATGAAGTTGGTTTTGTAGATAAGGAAGGTGCATCAGAAATTCCTTGTGGTGATACTGTCGCACGTATTAAAGCAATTAGGAGATAGATGTAGAAGGATGAAACACATGAGGTTTCGAATAATCGGTCACTGTCTCATTTGGTGTGCCGTCTTGACTTCGTTACTCTCATGTGTGCATCGCCCATTCAAAGATGAATACTATTTCCAGGCACTGGGAAATCCACAGGAAATTGTGGTGACGGTGGATATGAGTAATCCCGAAAAACTGCCCGGAAATTTTACGTTTTCTCAGCTTCTTTCTCGAGTTGATCGATTATCAGTAGCGTTGTACGATCCTGACGGATTTGATTCGTCTACTGAATCTATTCCTATGCAAGATATTTCGTCCTATGAATTTTATGGTGCTGTAGAGGGAAATATTCCGGCATTCCTCACAAATAGTATGTTACTTTGGGATGACGCTTGGGATAAGATTGAGCATGATTCAACGAGATATTATAGGAATGATTGGTTAGGTCTTGATGTCTATGCACCGCAGAGAGGGCTGCTCCTTTTTGCGAGCGACAACTATATGAAGGTGTATCAGGAGACATATAAAAATCGTACCACGAAGATTCCGAAAGGACTTGCAGATCGAATGGCGAAGGCTTTGTTCGGCTTCTATATTGCTAGCCCGCAAGCGATGATTCAGGTTGGACTGGCTATTCCACAATCGGTGCTTCTTCAATCTGAGTCTATTGTGTTTGTTATTGAAGAGAGTGATACAGATAGGCCGACTCTTGGTGGTATTATAACTATGAAGACACCAAAGTTAGCAAATTCTCTTTCCATTTTATTGAAAAGTTCTTATATTTCTGACAAGCGACGAAATAGAGAACCTCTTGGAGATTTGACGAATTTGTTCATACTTGAGGATGACGTAGTGTACATCAATGGAATGGAGCTTTCGGAATCACAGTATGCCTCTTTTTCAGAGTTGTTCGGGTCGCTCGTATCATTTACCACAGGAGTGAATAAATAATATGCCTACCTATGAGTACGTATGTGATTCTTGTGACCACAGATTTGAAGTTGAACAAAGCATGCGAGATAATCCACTAACTACATGCCCGCAATGTTCCGGTTCTATAAGAAGGGTGTTCGGTTTGAGTTCGGTCATATTCAAAGGAAGTGGTTTTTACGCAACCGATGCCAGAAATCAGTGTGCTTCGTCTCGTGAAGAGGGAAAGGCAGCAAGTTGTGCTGCATGCCCTGCATCACAAACTTCATCCTCATAAAGGAATCACTTCTGCATCCGCAATCGCCTGATCCATTAATAACTCAATCTCCATTGCATGATACGATGCTTGTAATGCTTCCAGTTTAGGCCGTACCAAAGGATGCTTCGGGCTGAATATGGTGCAGCAATCATCATAAGGTAGGATTGAAGTTTCATACGTGCCGATCTTTCTACTCGTATCTACAATCTCGTTTTTATCCATGCCCACAAGCGGTCTAAAGACGGGAAGTTGAGACATGCTGTTTGTAAAGGCCAGACTCTCCAAAGTTTGAGATGCTACCTGACTTAACGATTCCCCAGTAACAATTGCAAGACAATCGCGTTTTTGTGCAATTTTATTTGCTATACGCATCATGCATGCACGCATGAGAAGAGTATTTTCCTCTTCTCTACTATGAGTTTTAATGTGCAGCTGAACATCGGTAAAGGGGACAACATGCAGTGTGATTCCACTGCAATAGGGACTCAGAATACGGGCTAATTGAATAACTTTTTCTTTAGCCTCATCTGAAGTGTATGGATAAGCATGGAAGTATACAGCCTCCTGACGTAATCCTCGTTTTGCCATGCGATATGCTGCTACAGGGCTATCGATTCCTCCAGAAAGCATCAACATTCCTCTTCCAGCAGTACCAACTGGTAACCCCCCAGGTCCAGGTTCGGGTGATGCATATAAGTACGCTTTATCCCGTATCTCAACATAGACTGTTTTATCTGGATGATGAACATCAACCGAAAGTTGTGGTTGAGCCAATAAAATCTGATGACCTAGTTCTCCGGAGATGTCGTAAGAAGTGAGTGGGAATGATTTATCGGCTCGTACCGTTTCTACTTTAAACGTACGAGATCCATCGAGAAAAGAGGTTCGACCAGCAAGTTCAAGTGTAGCTTTGATAATTTCGCTCATCTCCTTTTTACACGTGAGAGCCCGCGAAAACCCAACGACTCCAAATGAAGTTGCCAGTGCGGACCGAACCTGTTCTTCTGGAGCAGTATTCTCAACTTCAATAAATAGCCGACCTTTCTGTTTTTTAAAAAAATTCTTATATGGTCGTAACTTATATTTAATATTATCTTTTAATTTTTTTTCAAAAAAGCTTCGATTCATTCCCTTTAACGAAATTTCTCCAAGGCGAACTAAATAGAGCGTTGTGTCCATCATATTTCTATTTCCTTATGATTGATTTTAATTTTTTGGATTCCTGTATGAGTGTCTCAGCAAGCAATTGTACCTGTTCAGATGTGGTTTCTTTGCCAAATGAGATACGTATAGCAGAATCGGCATCGGTCGAAGATATTCCTGCCTCTGAAAGTACTCCAGAAGATCCTTTTGGTGCATTGTTGGAACACGCCGATCCACTCGAGATACAGAAGCCTTTATCATACATGATTCGTGTAAATACTTCTGAGGGCAGTCCAGGGACAACACAGGTGAAAATACTAGGGACGATAGAAGAAGTTCCATGAATCGAAGGGCTTACGAGGCGAATGGCATGTTCGTATCCTGAGATAATCTGTTCAAATTGTGTACGTAGTTCGTAGCTGTGAGCGAGTAATTCCTTTTCCTGCTCTAAGGTTTCAAAGAGTGCAGCATTCATGGATGCTATTGCTGCAATATGCTCTGTTCCTGGTCGTATTCCCATCTCTTGACCGCCACCGCGAGATAACGGTTCTATAGAGGGAGAGCGGAGATACAGAATACCGGTTCCTTTTGGCCCTCGAAATTTATGTGCACTAAATGACGCAGAATCAATATCTAGAGATGAAAATTTACACGACATTTTTCCTATCGCCTGAACTGCATCACAATGGATATGAACAGATTTGCCTGTCTGTTGTTCATGAGAACGGATTAATCGGGAAACACCTTCTAGGTCCTGAACAGTTCCCAGCACATTATTCACCAGCATAATGCAGATCATTTGTGTAGTGTCAGTGAGAGCATGTTTAAGAGCCTCTATCGATATGTACCCCCCAGGAGCTTTAATAAACACAACTTCAAATCCTCGATTTTCAAGAATCCGTTTGTATTGCAGTACTGAGTCATGCTCAATGGCACTGATGAGAACTCTTCCTGGACTGCGCTTCCATAAAAGAGATTGTAATACAATTCCATTGCTTTCTGTGGCACCTGATGTATAGTGGACCTGTTTAGGCGAAATAGAGAGAAGGTCTGCACTAGTTTCCCGTTCGTGAGCGAGAGCTTTAGCTGCCTCAACACCATCTTTGTGGAGTGCCGAGGGGTTTCCTCGATAAGTTTTCGCTGCGTTCACATAAGCCTGAATTGCACGGTCACTCATAGGTGTTGTTGCAGCCCAATCAAAATAGTACGGAATCATACGAGCATCATGGTCTAAATCAGGAGGTTTTGCAAGAACTTGCCTTGTCTCCGTTTCTGTTTCAATGTATAACGGAGTATGCAAAAACTCTTTGATTGTGTTTTAGACCGGACGGTAACTCAAATATATGAAGTTGACTCGATTTCAGAGGTTCTATCGTTTTATTCAGATGCGGCTTCCCCGATGCTCTGGGTGTGTGATACGCATACACAACACTATCTCCCTCCTCATGTTCTCTCTGTAGTGCTTCTGCCTGGTGAAGAAGCAAAAAATTGGGAGAGTGTTATGTCAATTATTGGAAAAGCCCGGCATCATTCTTTGGCACGAGATGGACGATTTATTGCATTGGGTGGAGGCGTAGTTTGTGATGTTACCGCATTTGCAGCATCAATATATATGCGTGGGTGTGCCGTTACTCTTATTCCTACGACAGTACTCGCCATGGTAGATGCTTCCCTCGGAGGTAAAACTGGGATAGATGTTTTTGAAGCTAAGAATTTCATTGGTACGTTCTATCCGGCATCTGAACTATTTCTGTGTTCACCAGTTTTAGCTACATTGCCGGAATCTGAATTCAGAAACGGTCTGGGAGAGGTTATTAAACACGCACTTCTATCCCAGGATGCAAAACTCTATGATTTTCTTTCAGATAACCGAGAATTGATTCTAGCTCGAGATGTATCGACTCTGAAAATCATGATCGAGCTCTCGCTTCAAGTGAAAAATCTCTATATAGAACAAGATCCCAAAGAGAGAAAGGGAATACGCGATGCCTTAAATCTTGGACATACATTTGCACATGCTCTAGAATCTCTCGGTCATATGCAACGTTGGACTCATGGTGAGGCTGTTGCGTGGGGTGTTATAAAAGCCTTAGAGGCTGGAATAATGATGGGCATCACCCCAACAGGTTTTGCTGATCGGTATCGAGCACTTTTTGTTTCATATGGTTTCGAAGCGGATATTTCTGTTACCGATTTTTCAGCATATATTGCCGCACTTGAAGACGATAAGAAAAAACGAAAAGGACAAGTACGATTTATTCTTATGAAGGAGCAGGGAATACATATTTTTGCCGCTCTCCCAAAAGAGACTATTAAAGAAGTTATTTCTTAATCGTCAAAAAGTCTGAGGTTTCGTTCGAATGCTTTTTTTGCAAGCCGAAGTTCTTGTGGGAATGCCTGTCCATCAATCTCATCCACGAGTTGTCCAAGTGAATAGAGTGAAGTGTCGAGTGCCTCAAAGCCATTTCGAGTACTGCTGAAGCGATAGATCCCATTCCCTTGGGAATCAAACTGAATAAAGCCAAGCTGCTGTGATTTCTTTTTCAGTCGGCATAGGGTAAGTATCCAATCAAGGTTGTCAATGAGAGGTTTCGGATCTGAAGCAGTGAATAACCCAGAGGGTGGTGTTTCCAATATACCTTTATCGGGGCGGATCTTTCCATCTAACTCAATAATTGAGAAAAATTTATCGCCAAAATGGATAAAATGATTTTGCCATTCAATGGCAGCAGGAAAATTTTTAGGCCTTTTAGCTGCTCCTTTGTGAGCTGTAGCTAAATAGGAGAGTTCCTCAAAAGGAATTACAACTATTCGACGTTTCCCCTTTGCTGCATGTACGAGAGGATAGGTTCGCTTATATACGGTAACTGAATCTTTTGGTACTTCAGACGCCGTGCGGTCCCTTCGACTTTTCCTATCACGTTTCGTTGTTGCCTGCTCTTCAATTTTAAAGCCTATGAGCCGTTTTCTCAAATCAGGAGATATGATATCCAGCCACTCTTTTCTTAGCGGAGAGACTGTTCTGGCATACATTCTGCTAGTCTGTACAATTTCACCTGCAAGCAGGAACTGTGGCATCTCTTTGAACCAGGCCGATCCAGGATGTATGAAAATCTGGTCAGCTGTGAGACTTTTATACATATTTCTTTTTGCCCGTATGCACACATACTGTAATAGTCCAGATGCTAAACAACAGAGATAATCTTTCGTTGATCCTCCTCTTCCAATCGGCATGCCGATATCACTCACTATTTCAGATAATTGCTCAACAACGTGATGGATTTCGAGCATTGAAGGGTAATCTAAATATTTTTTCTTGCAATAAGCTTCTCGTGCATCAGCAGATGGTAAAGAACGAATGTGGCGATACAGATGAAGATACGATATAAAATCTCCCTCTTCTGAATTAAAAGACTGATGCGCTCTCCGAGCTTCATCTTCAGCTCCAGGGGGAAGAATAAACGGTGTTTTAGACGAGAGAAAAGCGATTGCAATGAGAACTTCCTCCATAACATTTGGATAGTGTACCATAGCTTCAACCACTACTCGTGAATGACGGGGTAATAGAGGAAATCTGACCATATATTCGCCGATAGTTGTGAGTCTTCTCTCATTATCTATTGCTGAGATAAATCGGAGGGTTTGTTCTGCACTTGCTATAGCTTTTGTCTGTGGTCGAGTAATAAAGGGGAAATACTCATAATCCCGAATGCCAAGTTCACTCATTCTGAGAACAACTTCAGAGAGATCGGTGCGAAGTATTTCTTCTAATCCGAATTCCTGGCGCAGTTGATAATCATTTTGGCTATACAACCGTACGCAAACCCCAGGTGCAGTTCTTCCTGCACGTCCTGCCCGTTGTTCACACGAACTTCGACTAATCGGAAGGCTTATCAATGAAGAGGTGAAGTTCTTCTGATTATAATAGTTGATTTTTGCAATTCCTGAATCAATAACTGTAGTTATTCCATCGATAGTAATACTTGTTTCAGCAATATTGGTTGCAACTATCACTTTTGTTTTGCCAGGCGGTTTTTTCATAAAAACCCGTTCCTGTTCCTCTTTCGAGAGCCGTCCAAATAACGGCAGCACTATGAGTTGTTTACTCCAAGAACTCCCAAGTAATTGTTGCATACACGTCTTAATATCAAACTCGCCAGGGAGAAATACTAAGATGTCTCCTTCAGATTCTTTAATTCTTTTCCCAACCGTGTCGAGTATCGCGTCAAAGAGTTCATTTGGATTATCTGGGTGCGTAAGTTGACGATAACGGATATCAACTGGATGGATTCGTGCATCTATACGGATTATCGGTGCTTGAGAGAAAAAATCACTGAAGATTTTTGTATTTATAGTGGCTGAAGAGACAATAACTTTAAAATCAGGTCGTTCCTCAAGGACACGCTTAAGCAGTCCGAGAACAAAATCGATATTCAAGCTTCGCTCATGAGCTTCATCAACAAGCATAACTGAATAATGAGAGAGTAGGGGGTCCGCCTTTAATTCCATGAGAAGTATGCCATCAGTCATTACTTTAATACGGGTATTACGTTCTGTAGTATCGCTAAAACGCATTTTATATCCAACAAAACCCGGTTCAGCATCGAGTTGTCTGGCTATAAAATCTGAGACAGATAATGTTGCGATTCGTCTTGGCTGTGTGATTCCAACCATAGCATCCTGTGTGTATCCAGCCTCGTGTAAGATAAGTGGGAGTTGCGTAGTTTTTCCTGAACCAGTTGGGCTCTCTACAACAATAACTTGATTTTGTTTGAGTGCCTGAAGTATCTCAGCCCGGTGCTGATACACCGGTAGATGTGTCATCGTGAACACTATGCTTCCCTTTTTAACTTTTTAATCACCTCTGTGATGGTTAAATTCTCAATATCTGTCCGAGTTTTGAGGTTACGTAGAGTACACACATCCTGTTTCACATCCTGCTCACTGAATAAGATGGCGTAAGGAATATTATTCTGCTCGGCATATTTAAATTGAGCACCCAGTTTCTTATCTGCAAGATAGATGTCACACCGTATATTCGCAGCTCTCAATTTTGTTGCAAACGCATGATAATGAGCACGCAATAAAGAATCTTGGTGTAAAATGATTACGTCACTCGAACTGGATTCTTGTAGTTGGGAACCTTCTAGCTCTGCTAGTGCTGCAAGAAGACGATCAAGTCCTATGGATGATCCTACACCAGGTAAATGTTCTTTTGTATAGAGTGATGCAAGGTTGTTATACCTGCCACCGGAGCAGATAGACCCAATTGAGGGTAGGTCATCAAGAAACGTTTCATACACCACCCCAGTGTAGTAATCCAAGCCTCTTGTGATAGATGGATCGATGGAGAAGTACTCTGCTATACCCAGTTCTTCAAGCACGGAGAAAATGGTTTTCATCCGTTCTGTATGCTCTTTTTCTCCTCCTGCAAGAGTTGAGAGATGGTCCAGCATTGAAGAATAGGGAGCGGAAGTATCGGTATTAATATAGGATAGGATCGCGTCTGCTGCTGAACTATTTTTGGCTATCTGAGTAAGTTGTTCTCTAACTGCATCCTTTCCAATTTTTCTCAGCTTATCAACAATACGTAATATTTCCACCGATTTTTCAGAAACACCTATGTGCGAAAGAAATGCATTGAACAGACCACGATGTGCTACCCGAATAGTGAATCGAGAGATGCCAAGAGCTTTTAACGCACTATGCATCATTCCCAAAATTTCTATATCAGCATATGGAGAATCTACTCCAACAATATCAAAGTCACACTGAAAAAACTCTCTGAATCTCCCTTTTTGCGGATTCTCACCACGCCAGACTTTCGCAATATGAAATCGCTTAAACGGGAGTGCGATTTCGTTGAGATGACCAGCCATGAAACGTGCAAACGGAACGGTAAGATCGAACCTGAGAGCAACGTCCCGGCCTCCATTATCTGCAAAATGGAAAATCTGTTTATCAGTTTCTCCTCCACCTTTACCTAATAACACTTCTGTATATTCGAGCACAGGTGTATCAATCGGCACAAACCCATGAAGAGAAAAATCATGTTCCAAAGTCGCAATTACTTGTTTTCTTTGAATTTCCTGAGATGGGACCGAATCCCTGAAGCCTTTCAGTACTTTAGGTTGAATCATGTGAAACAGCTCCTGTTGCATTTTTGGATAAGATGGTATACACCATGTAGTGTAAACAAATCCTTATGAAACTGCAATAAGCCGTAATGGAACGCAACTAATGTTGATACGCTATAAAAAAGAACAAAATGGTTCGAGTGTTCCTGTAGCCGAAATCTATTCGGAGAAGGAGCACGGAATTGACTCAAAAAATATCGACCTCGATGCAGTGTGGGCTGTCCGGAAATTAAAACAGTCAGGAGCTGAGGCGTATATTGTTGGTGGTGCTGTACGGGATCTCATTCTGGGAAGAAAGCCTAAGGATTTTGACATTGCCACCTCGGCTTCTCCAAGGCAAGTGCAGAAACTATTTTGGAATGCACGAATAATAGGGAAGCGGTTTAAGCTTGTTCACCTTATTTTTAGAGATAAAGTGTTAGAGGTTTCAACCTTTCGTTCAGGTGAAGATGGAACTGATGAAGGTTCTTCTATTTATGGTACCATAGAGCAGGATGCGAAACGAAGAGATTACTCGGTAAATGCTCTTTATTATGATCCAACTGACGGACAGCTACTCGATTTCAATCATGCAATGCTTGATTTTAAGAAAAAGAGAATTCGGTCTGTGCTACCACTTTCTTCCACATTCAAGGAAGACCCTGTTCGTATGATCAGGGCAATAAAATATTCGGTAACCACAGGCTTCAGCCTTCAATTCGATGTCAAAAGGGCAATTCGAAAGCATACGACTGAATTAGCTCGTGTTTCCAGTTCCCGTCTCACTGAGGAAATCTCAAAGATTCTTTTTTCTGGCGATTCTTCTGAAATCCTCGCCCTCTTGCATAAGTTTAAGTTGCTCGTCTATTTGTTGCCGTGTGTGAGCGTATATACACGGATTCACGAGGTCTATGCATCTCTAGCGGCTCTTGACGAAAAGATACGTACACTCAAAGAACGTGATTTAATCCCCGATGAAAATTTGAAAGGTGAGATGTTTGCTGCACTTGTTGAACCTATTGTGGCATATCCCTCCGAAGATTTGACTCCTGAGGAAGCTTTCAAAGAGATGTATAGTCAAGTGAAGACGCTAATTAGTCCCATGACACCGCCCAATTATGATGTTGAACGAGCAACAGTGCTTCTTCTTGAACAACACGGTTTGGCAGTTCCAAAAAGTTGTCTAAAAGCACGACGACCATTCAGACAACCTGGTAATATGGGTTTCAAGGCAAAAAATCAACGTCGTGGAGATTCGAGTCGGAGATCTAAAAAACCTAACAGCCCTCCCATTCCAACGAAAGGCTCAGATATCCAAAGAAAGAAACGCAGGAAACCGAAACCTAAAAAGACGCACATCGAAGAATAGGACCGTAAGAGGTGAACTAAGCCCATTCTTCAATTTCAATATTTACACCTGAGACGAAAATGCCTCCATATTTTTCGAGAGAATCAGCAATATATTCTTGTAGTTCTGCAAGAGTCGTTGAAATCTGATGCTTCATAGGGACGCGAAGCTTAACGGTGAGATTGTACCCTTCTGCCTCAATTTTCATCCCTACCTTCTTTACTTTTATCATATTATCAAACTCATCAAGGCAGTGGATGACCATCTGGGTGAGTGCAGCTTCACTCATGGTAATCTTACCGTATTTGCTAAATTCTGGGCGTACAATTGTTTTTTCGTAAGCTCGCTGTTTTTTCCAGGGGAATTTTGCTTTGTTCTTGAAGAAGACACGCATTGAGTCATAGACAATTTGAGGATAATTACGAGTAATCTCAATACTGGGAACTGGAATAACGTGTTTACCTTCAGAAAAACGAATACGCATTGCCATCTCTATTTCTTCTTTTGATGCGATATCCTCAATACGAAAAATTTTCTCCGGTTCGGGTAATTTTAATCTTGCTGCAATTTTATGCACCATCTTTTCTGATGTGCCTATGATGAGAAGGCGATGGTATTTTTCTTTTTGGAGAGCAAGCATAGTCTCACGTTGATGATCATCTTCATCGAACAGTGCAGTACGTACTGCTGTGAGAAAGTTTTGTTCGCGCTTTGCCGAACGCCCGGCAATTATACGGTCGTCTCTTATGAGGAGTCCATCATCAATAATCAAGTCAATATTATGCTTTTCTGCAACTAATTTTGAACGGAAACTCTTGCCTGTGCCGCTTCTCCCGACCAGTGCATAGACTTTCACCCCTTTTAATTTCCAAAAAGCATAACGGAATATGCGGTTCATATTTACTGTTATACAGTTTTTCCTGTAAGATATGAAGACGTTTGTACGAGAACCTTGCATTTCCCCTCTCAAGGGGAACGGTTTTATCGTGTCTTGAACACAAAGGAGTAACGCAGCATGGAGAGAATGCCTACGTTCAAAAAGGGTGGGGTTCATCCCGACGATAAGAAGGTATTAAGCAACGGGCAGCCAATCGAGCGATTGCCGATACCGTCAGAGCTACTGGTTCCGCTTTCACAGCACCTGGGAGCTCCGGCGTCCCCGTTGAAACAGAAAGGCGATGCAGTTGTCGCTGGAGAGAAGATTGGAGCAGCTTCAAGTTTTATTTCAGCAGATATACACTCTCCGGTGAATGGGACAATCATAGATATAAAGAAGATTACTTTGGCGAACAGTGTAATTACAGATGCCTTCGTTATTGTTCCCGATGCAGACAATCCATTAGGTTCATGGGAAGCCCACTCCTATGAGGATCTCTCATCAAAAGAGCTCCTCGATGTGGTAAAAGATATGGGGGTCGTAGGTACTGGGGGAGCAACATTTCCTACGCATGTGAAGCTATCGGTACCTAAAGGGAAATCTGTTGACGCTTTGGTGATAAACGGAGTGGAGTGTGAGCCCTACCTTACGGCTGACCATAGGCTGATGCTTGAACATACGGATGAAATTCTTCAGGGTGTTATGATAGCTGCAAAGATTACGAGTCCACAAAAAATTATTATTGGTGTGGAAAACAATAAAAAAGATGCAATTAGTGTCTTGCGAGAAACAATACGTTCCAAGGGGTACCCCATCACGGTAACCCCACTTAAAGTAAAATATCCACAGGGCGATGAGAAGCAACTATTAAAAGCTACCATTAGAAGAGAAATACCTTCAGGGAAGTTGCCACTTGATGTAGGGGCTGTGGTGGTTAATGTAGGAACGGCATTCGCAATCTACGAGGCAGTTGTCTTAAGAAAACCGCTTATCGACAGGATTGTTACAGTAAGTGGTGAGGCGATGTCCAGCAAGCGAAACCTGAGAGTGCCGCTTGGTGCTAAGGTTGCAGATTTAATTGCTTTCGCTGGTGGTGCAGCACACGAGCCGGATAAGTTTGTTTCCGGTGGTCCCATGATGGGCTTTGCTTTTTATGATGATCAGATTCCTGTAATTAAAGGAACCAGTGGCATACTTGCACTCGACAATGATAAAGTCACTCAAGCACCCACTACCGTCTGTATTTCCTGCGGTCGGTGTGTAGCAGCCTGTCCTATGGGGTTACAGCCGACAAAACTGTATAGGCTTATTGAAAATCGTAAGTATGAGGATGCTATGGCAATGAATCTGATGGACTGTAAAGAGTGTGGCTGTTGTTCATTCTCCTGTCCTGCACACTTACCACTCGTACATGGTATGAAACTTGGAAAACGGTTGGGGAGGAAATAAATGGACACACCAAAAATTATTGTTTCATCATCACCTCATCTCCATGCTCGATCAAGCACAGCTTCGATTATGTGGGATGTTTCAATTGCATTAACTCCTGCGACTCTTTGGGGAGTCTATGTATTTGGATTCAGAGCTCTTGCTATCGTACTGATTTCAATTGTTACTGCTGTAGGTGTTGAATTCCTTTTGAACCGATTGAGTAAAGAGTCTACCATTTCAGACGGTTCGGCATTTCTTACGGGATTATTGGTTGGTATGAACATGCCTGCTGATGCCGCATTTATGGTGCCGGTTCTCGCATCTGCTTTTGCAATATTTGTAGTCAAATGGACCTTTGGTGGATTGGGTGCAAACTGGATTAATCCGGCACTGGCTGGGCGTGTGTTTGTCTTTTTCTCCTTTACTGGTCTCATGAACACCTACCGGATGCCGAGAACACTACAACATATAGATGCCATAGGGTCTGCAACGGTCTTAACAGAAGTCAAATTGGCAGTAGGTGAAGGCACTGCTCAAGGTCTTTCAACCTCTGGTATGCTTGCTGAGCTGCAGTATCCGTTTACTCAATTTGCCGGTTCTGTGAGTACTTGGGTTCAGAATACCTTAGGGATGAACCTGTCGCCATATACCGTGGATGCTTTCTTTGGGAATATGGCAGGTTGTATTGGTGAAGTTTCTGCATTTCTTCTCCTTGTTGGTGCTGTATATCTTTTTATTAAGAAGATTATATCCTGGCATACTCCCATCTCTTTCATTGTCACTTTCAGTCTTTTCTCATGGATGTTTGGAGGTTTGCGTAACGGGCTGGGAGTTTTTCAGGGTGATTTTGTCCTCCAGCTTTTTAGTGGTGGTATGATGCTTGGTGCTTTCTTCATGGCGACCGATATGGTCACTAGTCCAACAACAGGAAAGGGCATGATACTATTTGGTACAGGTATTGGATTCTTTACATTCCTCTTTAGATTCTTTGGTTCATTACCAGAAGCAGTTTCGCTGGCTATTATCCTTATGAATATCTTCGTGCCGACTATTGAACGCTATATTTTGCCAAAGCGTTTTGGTGAAGTTGTTAAAGCTGATAAGAAGAAGGAGGCAAAGGCATGAGACAATTTATGCGTGTTGGTGTTACTTTAGCACTCATTGCCGCTGTTGCGGCTACAGCACTTGCCTTGGTTAACGAGGTTACTGCCCCGCGGATTGCAGCCTATGAACTTCAGGTAATTCAGAATGCATTGACAGAGGTTTCCGGAGGCTTTGAAATCGGTGAAACTAGAGGAGCCCCTGATGAGGCTTCAGTTAGGGAGATACATACGTTAACAGATCCTTCCAATTCAATTTCTGGCTATATTTTACAATTAGTTGGTACAGGCTATGGTGGGGAGATGACCATTATGGCAAGTTACACTAGCGATGGCGCTGTGATCGATGCCCGTCTCCTGGCGAATGCAGAAACGCCTGGATTAGGAAAAAAGGCTGAATCTCCTTCCTATATGGAGAAATTTAAGGACACAGGTTCCGAACAATCAGTTCCTGTAAAAAAAGATGAACTTGAAAAAGCTGATGCAGACAGTATAAGCGGGGCAACAGTTACCTTTTCAGGAATCGCAAAAACTATCGCATACGGTTCAGATTTTGTGAAAAGTTTGGGGGGTGAATGATGGCTGATGAACGAAAATTAGTCCTTACAAGAGGAATAGTCAAAGAGAACCCTGTATTCATTCTCATGCTGGGATTATGTCCTACTTTGGGGGTTACCACACAAGTAATCAATGGTTTAGGTATGGGGGCAGCAGTAATATTTGTGCTGGTGTTTTCAAATATTTTTGTTTCACTTTTGAAAAATGTTATTCCAAATAGTGTTCGAATTCCTTCCTACATAGTAATTATTGCGGCATTTGTAACAATTGTCGAAATGGTGATGCATGCATTTGCACCAGCCATTTATAAAGCTCTTGGTATTTTCCTACCGTTGATTGTAGTTAACTGTATTATTCTTGGAAGAGCCGAAGCTTTTGCGAATAAGAATTCAGTTTTGGATTCTTTCCTCGATGCTATTGGAATGGGTGTAGGATTTTTGCTTGCGGTAACTCTTATTGCACTTATTCGTGAAGTATTCGGATCAGGAACGATTACCCTTATGGCTATTGGGAGTTTTGATGGTGTGATTGAGATTCCTCTTTTGTATTCGTACCCTGTGCGAATTTTATCGTTAGCAGCAGGGGCATTGTTGCTAATGGGGTATCTGAAAGCATTTTTCGAATGGGCATCAGCAAGGAAAAGGGGGTAATTCAGTATGGCATATGTAGCACTTTTCATTACCTATATATTCATTAACAACTTTATTCTCACACAATTTCTTGGGCTCTGTCCCTTTATTGGAGTCTCCAAGAATAGTGAGTCGGCGATTGGTATGGGAATGGCGGTAACCTTTGTTATGGGAATTGCCTCGATCATTACCTGGTTGGTCTATAATCTCTTGCTGATTCCTTTGAATCTTCCGTACTTGCAGACGCTCTCATTCATCCTGGTAATTGCTTCACTCGTACAGTTTGTCGAAATGATCATTCAGAAGAATTCACCAGCACTGTACCAAGCTTTGGGAATTTTCCTTCCATTAATAACAACTAACTGTGCAGTTCTAGGTATCGCTGTCATGAATATTTCTGAAGGATATAATCTCATGGAGAGTTTTGTTGCCGGAGTTGCCGCAGGAATCGGATTTACCCTGGTGCTCGTCCTTATGAGTAATATTCGTGAAAGAATGGACTTACATCCAGTGCGGAAAGCCTTCAAAGGTGTTCCCATTGCATTCATTTCTGGGGGCCTCATGGCACTGGCTTTCATGGCTTTTGACAAATCGCTCTTAACAAATCTTCTGGGGTAATTAGTGTATGAATATTTTATTTGCATTTTTGATTATAGCTGCACTTGGTCTCCTACTTGGTATGGGATTGGCTGTAGCTGCTAAAAAATTCGCAGTCAAAAAGGACGAGAAGGCAGAGGAAATTCTTGCAATTCTTCCTGGTGCAAACTGTGGTGCATGTGGCTATCCGGGTTGTTCTGGGTATGCAGATGCTCTCTCTTCGGGAAAAGCACAAAATGGGCTCTGTTCACCTGGTGGAGCTAAGACTACGAGTTTAGTCGCAAAAATTCTTGGTGTAGCTGCTGAAGCTACAGAGGAACGAATGGTTGCTTTCGTTCATTGCCGTGGAAATCATGAACTTACAAAACGTGATTACCAATATGAAGGTATAGAGGAGTGTTCTGCTGCTCATATGTTGTTTCAGGGTGAAAGCTCTTGTAAGTATGGGTGCTTACATCTTGGTTCCTGTATGCGAGTTTGTCCTACTCAAGCAATTCATCGGGATGATAAAGGTAACGTTACGGTAGATCCTGAAGCTTGTATTGGGTGCCGTAAATGTACACTCGTTTGTCCCACCAAGGTAATCAGAATGATTCCTGCACGCGGTTCTCATGCAATTGCATGTAACAGTCATGACAAAGGTGCCGTTGTGAGAAAAATCTGTGAAGTTGGTTGTATAGCATGTAAGATCTGTGAAAAGAAATTTCCCGATTCTGGTTGTACAGTAACCGATTTTCTTTCGGAAATAGATTATAGTAAGCCGATGACACAAATCGCTGAGGCGGCAGAAGCGTGTCCGACTAAATGTATTGTTGAAGCAAGGTAACAGATGCCCTTATTCGTAGGAGCGTACAGTCAGTTGCCTCCAGGTACACCTCTTCCCATTCTTGAACGGGCTCTCTCAGAGGTGTACAAACCTGTGCTTACCTACATCTATAAGCATCCTGAACTTACCATGCACATATATATTCCCGGCACTATTTTAGAGTGGTTCGAACAAAACCATCCGGAAATGAACATGCTCATTGCTGATTTAGTTAAAAAAGAGCAAGTTGAATTGCTTACTGGTGCGTATCAGCAGCAAGTACTCCATGTATTACCGGGGAAAGATCGCTCAGGCCAACTTGAGACGACAACAACATTTATTAGGAAGCGATTTGGGAAAAGAGCTCGAACCGCTTGGTTCTACAATCAAATATGGAATCCTTCATTTGTTTCAACTATGGGACTAGGTGCACTTGATCGGTTGATTATCTCCTCGTATGATCGACTGCACGATGTTCAAGTAGCAACCGATCCATTTGTTATGCAGGACTTGGGAAAAACCATAGAAGTCTTTCCATTTGAAGATAGTATAGACCTCCTTATCTCCCAATTGAGCATTCATGAAATTACTTTGAAGGAATTTACCGAACGACTTACTTCTCTTCGATTTGACAAGGGTGATTCCCATCGAACTATCATGATAAATTTGGATCGCCTCATGCAGGCCTCTTCAGTACAACCTTCATCTCCTTCATTGATAGATCTTTTGGTTCTGATACTTGATAGGCTCTCTTTAGAACATGATTCTGAAACGACCTTGTTATCATCAATTCCCTTGGGAACCCTAGAGAGTAAAGGGTACATTAATGCTGGATGGTATGGTCGGGACAGTTCGCTGGTTGATATCAGTTCATTCAATGAGATGTTCATTAAATATAGTGAGCTTAATCATTTGTATGGAAGATTGCTCTATCTTGTTGATTTGGCACGGCTCTACCGAAAGAACAAAGATATAAAGAAGCGAGTTGAATCACTATTGGTACGTGCAGGAGCAGGTGGAGCTTTTGTTTTCGATTCTTCAGGTGGCTGTTACCGAAGTAGCCATAGAAAGTATGCGTATCGTTATTTAAATGAAGCTGAACGGCTGTTAAGTTTGGGCGAGGATATTCCGTATCCCAGAGAGCTGGATATTGATTTTGATGGAAAGCAGGAAATTGTCTGGATTGGCAAGAATATTGGATCGGTCATTGATACAAAAGGCGGCACACTTGCAGAGATTAATTACTTACCAACAGGATGGAATTATGGTGATACGTTCACCGGATACGCATCTGAAACTGAACGGTTAGCATTTTCTTCTTTACGTGACGGGTCGTTTCAACGTTCGTTTAATGATGTGTTTCTTCCCCATGATGCAAAGATTGAGTTCTATGCAAAGCATCTTTCCAAACAAGTCTTTGATACCAGTGGTCTTTCCTATTCTCTTGAAGTATCAGACAAAAGCCAGAATGAGATAACTTCGCACTGTAAGATTGAACAAATTCCATTTGGAATAGGTTGTATTGAGCTGACCAAGCAGTATCGGTTTAGAACTCACACAATAGTAGTAGATTTTACCTTAAAAAATTGCGGACCTCATAGGTCAAGAGGACTTTTTGGAAGTGAGCTAAATCTTTCTCTCGGGATGAAAGATGATCAGGTATCATTATATACCGTAGAGAAAAGTCGAAACAGAAATCTCGCACAGGGACGAGTTGTTGCTCCAAATCTGAAAAATGTAAGAATTCCAGATCCATTGAACAAAACACTTCTATCACTAGCTTCAGATATTCGTTTTACCTTGTATAAAGATGATTTTCTTGTCAAATTAGAGACAGTGATGGGATTCGAGATCCTCTATGAGTACACTCAGGTTCTTCCCCTTTGGGATTTTGACCTCAATCCTAACGAATCGGTACAATGGACCGTTGGTTTTAGAATAGAGCGTCGTTCACGTGCAAAGAATCACAACAAGGAGCAGTCATGACTATCCAAAATTTCAACCATTTTGAATCAATAAAAGAAGAAGCCTACGATGTTTGGAGGCGTCTTTGACCCTGATTCAATCAAGAAGCAGATTATTGATTTAGAGCAAGAGTCTCTCGCTCCCGATTTTTGGAATGATAAATCACGGGCAGAAGCATTATTTGCAGAGTTGACTGAACTAAAAAATACGTTCGAACCCTGGTCTGAGCTTATTCAAAATATTGATGATGTTTCTGAATTAATTGAACTCTACTCAGAAGAGGATGATGAAACCATCGCTCATGAAGTTGAGCAACAGATAGATGCGATAGACAAAAAGTACCAACCGCTTAGATTAAAAACACTTCTTTCGGGAAAGTACGATAAAAATGATTGCTTCCTATCGGTTCATGCAGGTGCAGGGGGTACTGAGGCATGTGATTGGGCTCAGATGCTCATGCGTATGTACATGCGCTGGTGTGAAAGAAATGGATACAAAGTTGAAATAGTTGATCTTCTTGAAGCAGAGGGTGGTGTAAAATCTGTTACCATGCAAGTGAAAGGTTCATATGCGTACGGATATCTACAGGGAGAGGCCGGAGTGCATAGATTAGTCAGAATTTCACCCTTTGATTCAAATAAAAGAAGACATACCTCATTCACATCTGTGTATGCTTCTCCTGTTATTGAAGATGATTTAGATATTCAGATTGATCCGACTGATCTTCGCATAGACACCTACCGATCAGGGGGTGCCGGTGGCCAGCATGTGAATAAAACCGATTCTGCTGTCCGTATTACCCACTTGAAGACAGGAATCGTAGTTGCCTGCCAGAATGAACGTTCTCAACATATGAATAAGGCCCTTGCAATGAAAATTCTAACAAGTCGTCTCTACGAGTATTATCAGGAAGAACAAGAGCGGGAACATGCCCAGTATGCAATGGAGAAAAAAGAGATTAGCTGGGGAAATCAGATTCGATCTTACGTGTTCCAACCGTATACGATGGTTAAGGATCATAGAACCAACGAGCAGGTGGGCAATATTCAAGCTGTCATGGATGGTGAAATATCTTCATTCATAGAGTCATATCTTAAATGGCATTCTGAGGAATAGTGTATGAAACGGGGTTACCGTTGGGTTATCATCCTCGTATTTTTTCTGATGATTTGTCAGGTACAGCTTGGTGCGTCTGAATCGGTTCGTATTGGGTATTCCTTAGTTGTTCCAGATTCACTGCGAAATACTGCAATACAGAATCTAGGGAATTACATACAAAGAGATATTACGCGATACGAACCTTCCGATTCCTATGTACAGCTCATGAATGACCGTTTAGAGCATGAACAGTTCCGTTCCCACCTTGCAGAAATCCAAAAATCCGACTATCAGGAGGCTCAGCACCCCTTTGTATTTACGACAGAAGAAGCATCTGCCTTCACATGGGAAGCTCTTGAGTTGCCTCATGTAGTTACTCGTGCTTTAGCAAGTGGGGATACTGCCGTAGCTGATTTTATAATGAAGTCTCATCGTCTTGAAGCTCTGTTAATTTGTGTTCTAGAGCCTCTAGAATCAATTTATCGATTGCGGATAGATGAATTCAGATCAGATGGGAGTGTTGTGAACATCTATGAAACAGTAACACTACGTGCTGATGAGGAAAACGCAGTATTAACTGCACTCCTTCCCATCCTTTCCTACTATGGTTCTCAGGATGCTGGGGTTGTCTCAATACAATCGAACACCCCGGGACTCTCTTTGGACATAAACGGAGAAGAGTTTCCTCAACACACACAACACATAGTTCTTCCAGTGGGTACGTACGAGTTACATGCGACTGCTCCTGAGCGAGAGGAAAGGGTTTACACAATTGACTTAGCGAGTGGCGAAATAGTTTCTCTTGATATCAATCTTCCTGTTCTATCGGGAAATCCATTACTTATCACTAGTTATCATACACTAGATATCGTAATCCCTCAAATAACTCAAACACAAGTTCCGGTTCTGATACAGGAAATCTCTCCACCCTTTGTTGTATACGCAAGAAAACAAGGTGAGCCTGTTCGCACAATCCATGTAGCAGAGAGCACTGAAGAAATCTACCTTTCATTACAACCTCCCTGGATGGATTCGGTTCATGGATCTATGAGAAGTCAGAGTGCAGTTTATGCCTCCCTCGGTCGTACTCTGCTTCTAGGAGGGCTCACGGTTCTCATTGATAGTATCTCTCGTTCAATGGCCTCATATACTGGTAGTACATCTCCATGGCAACCAGCTCTCATAGCTTCAAGCGGTGCTTTGGCTCTTTCTCTATTTGATACTGGGGTGAGATTATTTGCATATTACCAGAAAACGAAGTATAGTTCTCGTTACTAGATGTGTGAGGTATAACAGTAATGAAAAAGGGATTTGGTGCTAGAATTAAGGCACTTTTTGGTATAAAAACATTTGATGAGGCGTTCTTCGAAGATTTGGAGGATATGCTGATTGAGGGCGATCTAGGAGCAAAAACTGCAATGGAGGTATCTGATGCAGTTAGAAAACTAGCCAAATCTGAAAAAAAAACATCACAAGAAGATCTGCAGATGCTCATGAAAGAATTGCTCTCTCAAAAGATTTCATCATGGGTTCCGGAGCTGTGTGATGACCAAACAAATATTTTTCTTATACTTGGAGTAAACGGTGTGGGGAAAACAACCACTATTGCAAAATTGGCACATTACTATCAGAAACAGAAAAAATCTGTAGTGATGGCTGCAGCCGATACGTTCCGTGCTGCAGCAATTGATCAGTTGGATCTTCATGCACAAAGGACAGGGTGCAGAATCATTAAACAAGCTCATGGGTCTGATCCTGGGGCTGTCTTATACGATGCTCTTCAGAGTGCACATGCTAAGAAAGATGATCTGGTGTTGGCTGATACCGCCGGAAGAATGCATAATAAAGAGAACTTATTACGAGAACTACAAAAAATCGACAAAGTAATTAGATCAAAAATTGAAAATCAATCATGCTATAAGCGTTTTCTCGTTATTGATGCAACAACAGGCCAGAATGGTTTAAGCCAAGCACAGTTATTTCACCAAGCTATCGGATTGGATGCACTGATTCTTACCAAGTATGATTCTGCAGCTAAAGGAGGTGCTCTCATTCAAATTGGTGAGAAACTAGGAATTCCTATTGCATTTGTCGGAGTCGGTGAGCAATATGATGATCTTAGAACATTTGAAGTCGATCAGTTTCTCGATGCACTGGTGGGTATCAATTCATGAGAATTCTAAAGGTGCTCTGTTTGGTGGTAATTGGGCTGGTACTCTCAGCTCTTCCCCTTCTTGGCGCCATATATCGTTCAAATAGCATTGGACAACTTCTTGAGTTACTTACAAATCATGATGATGTAAAAAATTATTCATATGTGATTGAGGTGACACAAACTTCTGACCGTGTTGAAGAGCAGGTGTTATATGAATCGGGACGAGAAGTGAAGAGAACCTTCATCACTGAGGACTTGTATAATACAGGATTAAAACATATTACTGAGATCTCCTACAATCAAAATGGGGATATTGAAAAAGAAATAGACACAGTATATGAAAATGGGTTGCCACAAAGAATTCTTACGAAAAAAAGTGGTGAAGATACACAGTTACTCACTCATCACACATACAGTGACGGACAGTTACGTGAGACGAAAGAGTTACGCGGTGGAGAGCTTCAACGATTAATAAGCTACTATAGAGGTATTGATGGGGTTCTTGCGGGATTGCGTATAGTAGATTTGGATGAATCGGAATTCACCTCTTATGTATCAAAATCAGCACAGAACACGATGTATGGAGAATCAACAGAAAACACATTCTCAAAGCTTTCTCTTTTCCCGAATAATCTGGTGGTACGGGATTATTGGGTAGAAGGGCAAGCACGCATTGAAACTGATGTGCGATATGATGAAGTTGGACGTCTTGTGGTAACAGAGAAAAACAGTGAAGGTGAAGAAAAAAAGATTTATGCACCTGATGGTTTGTTAGTGAGATCGGAGTCCCAAACTCTCGATGGGAATACAAGAACTGTTGAGTATCTGTATGATGCTCTTGGAGCATTGGATCAAACCATTGAAACTATAGTTGGCGAGCAGACGAAGAAAATCGAGACATGGTTTATTGAAGGACGTGTTCAGACCATGACAGAATGGTTGGATGGCCTACCTATAAAGGCCTCCAGGTTTGTTGATGATGGAACCTCAGTGGTTACCATATTTGAGGAAGGCAGACCGTATGCAGACATTACCTATGCTCCAGATGGTAAACGAGTTCTGAGTCTTGAGTATCGTAAGGAGCGTTGATGTTTAGTTTAAAACTTGCATGGCGCTATGCTTTTTCTCGGAGTAATAGACACCGGAGTGCTACGTTGATCATTCTTTCGGGAATCGCTGTTGGAATGCTTGCCATTATTATTATGGTATCTCTGATGAACAGTCTCCAAAGTGATCTGTTAGATCAGGTTAAATCGATTGAGTCATTTCATGTACAGGTCTCTTTTATCTCCGAAGACCCCAAGGATGTTTCTATGGATGAAATCGCTGCCGCATTGCAACAGGTTCCACACGTTCATTCAGTGTATCCTCATGTGAATACGCAAGTCTTATTACAAAATCCTTTAACCGATCGATCCACTACAGCGCGACTTCGTATGATTGATTCTCACATATGGGAAAGTGAAAACCCATTTTCAGACCGGGCATATTTGTTGAATGGAAAGATTCCTAACCCAACAGAAGTTGTGCTTGGAAGTTCTTTAGCACGAAAACTTGGCGTGTATTCCGGCACGCCCATAGCAATGACAGTGTTAGGCTCTGGTCGGGCTGTGGTGCTGGCTCCCATGGTCCAGACTGTAGATTCAGTTGATACGTTTCGGACAGGGCTTCCCGAGTTTGATGAATCAACATTAATTACGGATCTGTATCCCCTTATCGATTCAATCGGTCCAAAACGAATTACGTATGGTCTGTATCTTGAAGATGCTTATACCGATAAAGCAGCACAAGTTGTTGATACTATTACTACCTTATATCCTCATGCTACGGTAAGAACCTGGCAGCAGGTAAACAGTGCATTTTATTCTGCTTTGACATTAGAGAAAATTCTCATGTATCTCTTTCTGTTTTTTATGTTTATTATACTTGCTGTGAATATGAAGAATGCTTCTTCCCGTTTATTGTTTGTAAAACAGAGGGAGCTGGCAATTCT
>CAZTUL010000013.1:32654-41021 GCA_964616275.1 uncultured Spirochaetaceae bacterium
CCTTACTCATGTGTCGAAAAAGTTCTTATCAGGAGATTCCGAGCTGCTCATCCTTGAACATATTGATTTGGTATTGGAAATGGGGCGTTCAGTTGCAATCACAGGAAAAAGTGGTTCAGGGAAGAGTACACTCCTCAATCTTGTTGGAGGATTGGATTCACCTACAAGTGGGGCAGTGTATCTTCGCAATCGAAAACTGAGCGATATGCGTGACAAGGAACTCAGTGAATTCAGAAACAAGAATATAGGGTTTGTTTTTCAATCGCATATATTATTGGATGATTTCTCTGCTCTGGAGAATGTGTGTGTTCCGGCACTTATTGGTGGACAATCGGCTAGAGTTGCATCTCAGCGAGCAAAGGAACTACTTGATAGAGTTGGATTAGCAGACAGGATGAATCATCGACCTCAAAAACTTTCTGGGGGAGAAAGACAACGAGTTGCCATTTGTAGAGCATTAATCAACAAACCTGAATTAATTATTGCAGATGAACCCACAGGATCTCTCGATGAAGAATCTTCGGGTGAGATAGAGCGACTGCTGCTCGATTTAGTGCGGGAGGAAGAAAAGACCTTGCTATTGGTAACTCATGATCAGCAACTGGCAAAGAAATGTGATGTAGTGTATCTACTTCATAATAGAGTGCTGCAGGAGATGGCATGAACATCAAGTTCGAACTCTGGCTCGTGCGAAACCTTCTCAGTCTCCAAAGAGAGTCTGCCTATGCTCGATCACGTCTCATTCGGTCCGCAGTACTTGTTGCCCTTGTCATGATTCCTTTGGTTCTAGCTCTCATATTCATGGATGGGATGATGAGTGGAATTACCGACAAATATATTCTTCTCCAAGATGGTCATGCTCAATTATATTACCGAGAGGCATTAACCGATGACCCAAAAGCATTTTCCACCGTTGATAATAGAATTATGAGTGGGGATTATGTTGTTTCGGGATACGGGATTATCTACTCAAGAGACACAACAGCAGAAGTTCGAATTAAAGGCGTTGATATATCATACTTTAACGATAATCGAAGAGCTCAGCTTACTTTTACCGGTACACCATTAGAGAAACAGGGTAATCTCCCCGCTGTAATCTTGAGCAAAACACTTTCTGAAGTACTTGGTGTTTCAATTGGCGATAGAGTAGCGTTCATGGTTGTCCCTGATTCTACCACCATGAGTGTGCGTCCTGTTCTGGCATTGGTTACTGCACTGTACACGAGCGGGTATCATGAACTGGATTCTTCTCTTATCTTTATGAATCAGGAGGATGCACTTCGTTATTTTCCTAAATCGAAAAATGCATATACCGAAATCCTTGTTGCTCAAAAATCGGTGGACTTTGTGAATGAGATAATTACACAAATAGAGGAATATTACGATGTTGAATTTCCTTCTGCTACTTGGGACAATTTTAATAGTACCGTGTATCAAAATTTTATAACGAGTAGACAGGTAATTTTATTAGTATTTATTATGATTCTTCTTGTTGCTGGAGTATATGTCGCCTCGATAGCCCAGGAACTTGTGCAGGATTCAATGCAAGCCCTTGCTCTCTATAAGACCTTGGGGGCGAGAAGTGTTCAGCTGGCGAACAGTTATTTTATTACCGTAATGGTAGTTACACTTATTGGAATGCTTATTGGAGTATCTATAGGTATTGGAATAGGTATGCAGCTTGGAGGAGTTCTTAAATGGTTGAGTGCAACTGGACTTCCTGGGTTGCAATATTATCTGCTTGATTTTCCAGTTGTGGTATCAATCGGTGATATTCTCGTGATTTGTGTAGCTATGTTGATAATTTCAAGTACAACAGTTTTCCTATCGTTGAGAAGAATTCGGAAGATTTCACCATTGGAACTGTTGCAACAAGATTAATTCAACGATAGGCTATCGTCATGAATTTTGAAGTATTTGTTCTCGGAACAAGTGGTATGATGCCTCTACCAGGAAGATTCTTAACGTCGGCAATGGTTCGTCGAGAAGGAGAACTCTTCCTGTTTGATTGCGGAGAAGGTACACAGATATCGCTGAAGATGCTGAATATCAAGTGGAAAAAAATCTCGGCTATATTTATTTCTCATATGCATGCAGATCATGTGACTGGACTTCCCGGTATGCTCATGTTAAGTGCTCAGGTTGATCGTGAAGATCCTTTAATAATTTATGGACCTGCACGATTGCATGATTATATCAATCAAACAAGAAAACTACTCGACATGTATATCAACTATGAAATTATCGTTAAAACAGTTCATCCAGGGGTAATTCATGAGACAGAAGATTTTGTTGTAGAAGCTTTTTCGTTATATCATACAAAACCTTGTTTTGGGTATGTTATGAAAGAAAAGGATCGTCCAGGAATGTTCCATCCCGAAAAGGCAATGGAGTTGGGAGTCCCTCGCGGGCCACTGTGGTCACAACTGCAGCATGGTGAATCGGTTGTACTGGAAGATGGAAGGATTGTTGACCCTTCCGATATTGTGGGAACTCCGCGGGAAGGCCGTTCTTTTGGATATATTACCGATACCCTGTACCTCCCAAAAATTGCCCAGCATGTAGCACATGCAGATTTGCTCTTGTGTGAAGGAATGTTTGATTCAACACTTGAAGAGAGTGCAAAAGAAAAAAAACACATGACTGCACAACAAGCTGCAATGATTGCAAGGGATGCTGAAGTTGCTTCAATGGGTCTATTTCACTATAGCCCAAGATATACAGACAGAGATCTTAAGGTATTACGTCAGGAGGCTCGTGAAATATTTCCTGGTACTTTTCTGGCAAAAGATCGGATGATTTTTACTATTCCGTTAAAGGATTAATTTCTGATGTATCCTCAACTTCCAAGTCGGTGTCGTAACCTATAAGTGAAAATCCCGTCCGTTCAGCAGCTAAATCCGCTGCAACAACCGCCTCCTGAAGGAGTTCCTGCCCAGTAATCTCTCGTGATCGGCTGCTTGAAAAACCAATACTGAGTACAGCTTCAGGATGCTGCTTGCGAAGGCTATCCAATAGTGACGCAAAATATCTTCTACACTGATTAAATCCATGGAAGGGTAGGATTGCAGATACACGGAGCTCCTCAGTAAGATAAAAATAGGAAACAATCCCTAATTTATTATACAAATCCTGCACAATTGAGGCATCAACCGAATGCGTCTCAGTGAGAGAGGCCGGTAAGTCTATGATTGCAACTGAAATTTCATACTGCAACGCTGCTGCACTCTCAATCTCGCTTTCAAGTCGAGATTCAAAAGTGTCATCAATCACCTGTACGTCTGCTTCTGTTAAGTTACCATCTATGATAGTCGCTTCTATTGGTTCGAGTAATTCAGCAATAGAAGAACCTGGTTCTATGGGGAATGGGTAATCATTGAATAAGACCGCTCTGTTTAGGTGTTCTGCTGACTGTGTGGATTCTACCGGAGATGGCTCAACTACACTCCTCGTATACGATTCTTCATATGTCTGCTGACGAACAGAGTGTTCAACCGGTGCCGGGACAACACCTGAGAATGAAGTGATCTCTGGAGCAGGATCGGGGAGTCTATTGTCATTTACTTCTGTTGTATTCTTTTCGGGTTGTGCGACAGGTAATTGGGCTCTTGCATAGAGTGGAGTATCTTCCTCATCCGGCAAATTATACAATGGCCTGATAAAGGCATCCTTTTCGATTTCATCTTCATCGTCACTGTCTTTAGGAACCGGTGGAGGTTGAATAACCAGAGCAATCAGTACCAGAATAAGTCCAATGAGAATAGGTAATAACCGAAGGAGTACTGAATATAGTGTTGCAAGTGAAAAGGGGAGTATGGGCAGGCCATATACAAAAAATAGATACGTACATGCACCTAACACTAGCAAGGTGATAAATGCTGATATAGCTATGACGCTCGCAGGGCTTTTCTCTTGCTGGTTTCGCATGGGTATATGAGCTTCTCCATCTGGAAGAATGCAATTGCTTTACAATACATTCCACCGTATGTATGATATGTAATGCATTATAACTGTTCGGGTGGTGTATGACAAGGAATTATGTGGTAATGTTTCTTTTTCTCCTCTTTATTTTTACCGCAGTTATCTATGGAATTGCAGGTCCGTACGGGTTGCTGGTGAATCAGGAAATTACCAGAATTATGGAACAAGAGGAGCATGAACTTTCTGTAAAACGCGTATCCCTAAACAATGTGCAGCATAGATTAGACTCAAGTTGGACTCATGAGGCGCTGTTGGATAACGCTCGAATGATGGGATATGTTCAGCCTGGCGAAATCATATACTTCTTTTATGATAAAGAGGGGAATCCTCACCCTCCATCGGGTTTAGAGAATAGCGATAGATTCTCTCATTTGTTTATTCAGAATGGATTTGAGAAACGGGAAATCTCAGGTCTTCCATTTGTGTTTTGTCTTATCTTTTCATTGCTCGCTTCTTTTGGTATAACTGGTTTTGTCGCATTTCGAACCGGGAAACATCGTGCTGCACAGGTATTGGAATTCAACGGAGGTTCACATGGGAATAATCTTGACCAAACATAACAGCAAAACGGTACAGAAGCTTGCAGAGCATCTCTTGGAAAAAAAGATTGCGATTATTCCATGCGATACAATTTATGGAATCGTAGGAATAGTGCCAGAAACAGAAACAGCACTGCGCGAGGTAAAAGGAAGAGAAGAGACAAAACCCTTTATTCAACTCATCACCAGGGAGATGCTTTCTCAAATAACTCCGATGGAATTAGAATCAAACATACTTTCCTATTGGCCTGGACCACTGACAATCATTGTTACACATAGACAAGGAGGTACGGTTGCCGTTCGAGAACCTGCTGATCCATTTCTTCAGCAGGTTCTAACCCTTGTTGGACGTCCACTATTCAGCACAAGTGTGAATTTCTCTGGAGAGGTGGCATTTACTCAGTTCAGTGAGATGGTGAAACGATTTGATGCTGCTGTTCCTCTGTTTGTAGAGGGAGACGCTTCACAAGGTACCACTCCATCAACCATTATTGATGCTACTTGTTCACCGTACAAGCTCATTCGACAAGGTGCACTACAGGTAGACAGAATTCTGGTCAACCCCTAAGATTCTACCTGAGTGCTTTGTTTTTCCTACGAAAGGGTAATTTTCCTTGCTTCCATATAGAAACGTTTTTCATGTGCTTCTCCCATGCTGAATGTTTTTCGTGGTAAAGCACCGTCTGATATTATGGTATCAAAGAAAGTATTTTTATCTATTGCAGGTAGGAAAAGTCCTATGTTTCCTGTTTTGGAGCCAATTTCCTCGGTTACAGAGTCTCCATGAATATAATCTACAGAGATGGAGTGGTGGGTTTCAACCAATACATCAATAACTGACTGCAATGTACCAGCTGGTATGGTTGCCTCAGGATGTGTTACTGAGATTATTGCAATCCCGTTCTCATCAACATAGCCAAATCTCTGGACTCCATCATGTTTGCTTATTTCTTGATTTACCTCTTCGAGGGATGAAACTGCAGAAATTTCATACGATGAACAGTGTTTCTCCAATTCAGAGAGAAAAGTCTCACGTGATATCGAGAATAAGACTCGATGAATGGGTTCAAACTCAAGGCCAGGATCAAAAATATTTTCTAGCTCAACCAAAGCATATCGTGCTGGATGTGTCTGCTGCTCTCCGGAAGAAAGTGTCTTCTTTAAGTCCTCCCAACAGGATTTTGCGGTTGCAAGCGAGTGATTCCCGTCTCCCATTGCAAACATAAGTGGATTGGCAGGATCAAGCGTTGCGTGGAGTGCTTCAAAAGCCTCTGCTAATTGAGATAACTTTGTACCTGATACTTGGTACGCGGTAATATGGCCACCACCCTCCATGAGGTCTGTATCGTACACGTTAGGCAGTTGATGTTTCTTTTCAACAAGTGGTTCAATAATTGATCGTTTTGCGTCACTGATTAATACTAAAATATGGGGAAGCTCTAATGGCGCGTCTTTTCTGATTTGTTTTCTTGGGGGAATACGACTTACAATCGTACCCTCTGTAGCTCGAATGAGGGTTCGAGATTCTTTTGCATAGTCATACTGCTCCAAATCCAGTGCAACTAGGAGTCCCCAACGCCCAGGTTCTTTCCCAGTCGTTCGATGCACAAGGAAAAAACTCTCTTCATATGAGGTGAATAACTCATTCTCGACGTATGAACTCATAGTTGCATTTATGGCATCAATCCGTTTCTGTGGATTTGGTTCTTCCAGATACGCTTCGGGGAAAATTAATCGTAACGTCGAAGGGTCATTTCCTACATAGTTTTCAACACGTTTCCAATAGCTTTGTTCAGATGTGTACTGGTCGCATGCTACTACTGCCCACTTGCGTAAATCAATTTTGCTATTTGGAATGAGAATGTCCGGTGTTCCTACACCAATAGCCTTCAAACGGTCAATTGTTTTGTTTCCCATAGAAAATTCCTTTAAAATTATGTTTTCTCGTAATAGTGTAGGGCAATAATGTGAATTCCGCAATATTTAATTAGTATATCGTAATAGCAATTAATTGTGATATACTCTTATTATGTTACGACTGAGACGGACATTAGCCTTTGCGGCCAGAGTACATAATTACCTATTACTCCTGTATGTCTTCACCCTAGGACTTTTTGTTGCACAACTTTGGTGGCCTGCCTCGCTGCAGTTTAAAAATTTTGTTACGTATGCAACTTTCTTTTTAGGAACTGTAGGGGTATGGTATGCAATTTTATTATTACTTATTTCTCTTTTCCTCTGGATTATTGATCATGTATTTCCTGTTATGGATGTACTTACTACACTTATGCGAACCGTGGCTTTCGTAATCGGCTGGGTGCTTGTGACCGTTTTTACAAAAATTACTGAGAAAGGATTTTCTATATCCTTATAATGTAGAGGGATACTATGAGTATGCATGAAAGAATTTTTGCTGTACGAGGTGCTGTGCAGGTAAAGAATGATGATAGGGAAGAAATTATTCAATCAGTACTGACACTGTTCGATACGATTTGTGAGCGTAATGCACTCTCTACGGATCATATAGTATCCATCCAATTTACGGTTACTCCCGACTTACTGACAATCAATCCGGCAACAGCTCTGCGAAGTAGAGATTCATCATTTACAATCCCTCTATTTTGCATGCAGGAGCCGGTAATCCAGGATATGCTGCCACGTACCATTCGGTGTCTTATTCACTATTATCACCTGCAGAGTCATCGCCCTATACCTGTATATGTTGGCGGAGCTCGTTCACTTCGTCCCGATTTGCTTGCAGAATAGATTATTTTTATTGACACATGACTTTAATTTGTATGATATAGTAGAAGTACTATAAGGAGGAGCTTGAATGAAGAGGAAAATTCTGCTGATCGGGGTGTTGTTCTTCGTGTGTGTTTCTTTTGGTTTTTCGATCTCAACTACATTGCAGCAAGCAGATGACATGTACTGGGGTGACCGTCTTGTTGAAGCAAAAAAACTACTATTAGATACATTGCCCACAGTTGCAAAACCATCAGATAAAGTTGAGCTGTTATGGCGTTTGTCTCGTGTAACCCTTGCCATAGGTGATGAAAGAAAGGTTGAAGGGGCTGAAGACGAAGAGCTTTTTGCAATTTTTGAAGAGGCTGAACAATATGCAGTCGATGCATTAGCAATCGAAGATCACCCCCAGGCAATTGTCTATAAAGCTTCAAATGTAGGGCGATGGGGTGAAACTAAAGGTCCATTGAATGCCTTATCAAAGGCCAAACCCATGCGCAATGATTTTTCCTACCTTATTGATACGTTAGGTGTGACAGATAACACCATCAGCTGGTATGTGCTTGGGCAACTTTATTATCAACTTCCTGGCTGGCCGATATCTTTCGGTGATTTGGATACTGCTATTTCCTATACACGAAAAGCTATAGATACTATTCCTTCAACTGTTCTCTATCCTGGACATTTTAAGGCCCTTGCTCAAATGCTGTGGAAACGTGACAATAGCGTTTCTAAACGCAACTCTGAAATCAAATCGATGGAGAAGGATTGGAAAAAAGAGGCAGGAAAGAGCGTAGTGGATCAACATGCCTACTATGAGGGGTATAAAGGAGTTTCTCATATTCCGTTCTACTCCCCAGTAGCATTGAATAAGATGAGTGATCGACAAGAAGCTATCATGCTCCTCCAATACGCACTTGCTAAATACGATGTATGGCCATTTCATTCTCGTGCGGATAAACGAAATCATGAGGAAATCACATCCTTGTTGAAAGAATGGGGTTTTTGACTTGACAAAATAGCGTAAATTTCCGTATGCTACCACGGAAACGCCACCTTAGCTCAGCTGGCCAGAGCACGTGACTTGTAATCTCGGGGTCGT
>CAZTUL010000014.1:0-38590 GCA_964616275.1 uncultured Spirochaetaceae bacterium
AACCTCCGACCCCTTGGTCCCGAACCAAGTGCGCTAGCCCCTGCGCTACTACCCGAAGAAGATGTGAAAATTTTCATCACAACGGTGAGAACTATATACAATGGGATATACTGTGTCAATGTGCAACATTGACACTATACGTACTACGTGCTATTTTTCTGGAGATGTCCTTAAATTAAGGGCACTTCTAAATTGTGCAGTAAAGAGGTCGTACATGCCTTCAAAGGATTCGAAAACTCCGGAAAAAGATGACGCAAAGGTTGTCAAATTTAAAGCTCAGGATGGGACTCGTGATGCGGTCGCGAAGAAAAAAGGTGGTATAACACTCACTCAAATAGTTACCTATGTAATATTAGGGTTACTTGCAATCGTGCTCGTGGTAGGAGTTTTTCCATCCTTTGGTTCTCAAGGAAACTCTTCCAGTATTAAGTTCGGAGCATATAATGGAAAAGATATAGAATTTTCCTACGGGAATTATTTCTATAGACAATATCAGACTCAGGCTCAGCAAAATTCTGGCTCAGGAGAGATGGCTGACTACCAGATATGGAGATCTGCATTTGAATCTACCGTCTTTCATACAGCAGTTAGCGAGATGGCAAAAAAAGTGGGGATTCGGGTTGTTGGAGAAACGCTTAATAAAGCTATTATTGACAGCGGAGCCTATAATAAAGATGGGAAATTTGATGTAGCAACATATGAACGAGCCAGCATTGAAAGCAAAAATCAATTAAAAACTCAATTTGAAGATAATCTTCCTGTACAGATGGTTATGGAAGATGTCACCTCAGTCCTTTCTGCATCAGACGAGTTAGCATATATCCAAGAACTTGGAGATACTGCCCGATCTTTTTCATATGTAGTTTTTGATTCTTCTGTATATCCAGACGAATTAGCACAGCAATATGCACGTGCTAATCCTGCAGATTTCACCATGATTGATGTCTCTATCGTTACAGCGGATACCCTTGAATTGGCACAACAGCTTCGTGATTCTATCGCTGCAGGTGAGGCTGCATTTGAAGATGTGGCTCAAAGTAACTCAATTGATGCATTTGCGGTAGATGGAGGACGGGCTGGAGTCAAATATTTATATGAATTAGAGAGCAGCTTTGCAAATCCTGAGGAGGTGAACATTCTTTTTTCTTCCCAGAAAGGAGCTCTTACAGAGGTCTTTGAAGCTACAGTTGGTGCAGTATTCTTTCGCGTAGAGCAAGAGCCGTTTTTGCCTGATTTTACCGACTCTGAGGTTATTACTGATGTTAAATCATATATCGGAAACTACAACCCGGAATTGATTTCCTCATATGTTGAACAGGAGGCTCAGGTTTTTGCATCTTCGGCATCAACAACCGAAGATTTTGCCCAAGCGGCAGAGAATGCAGGTTTATCTGTAGTCGATGTTGAAGCAACTCCTGTAAACGTTGGTGAATCAAATTATCTTATTGGATTTTCCTATACCGATTCTCTTGGGTATCTAAGAAGATTGTCCTCGGATACTGAAATGTTAAAGTCCTTGTATACTATACCTGTTGGTTCAGTCTCCGACCCACTTGGTGGTGAAGGTGTATATATTGTAGCACGGGTAAACGAAGAATCAGGGATGGATGAAGAAATGAGAGAGTACTTATCTCTGATTTATCCCTATATGACTCAGTCCCAGAGTCAGCAGGATTTGGTTCAATCGATATTTACCTCGGAAAAATTTGAAGATAATTTCCTTATAGCTTTTTTAGATAATATCATGGAAACAAATTAAGATCCCTTTTCTATCCGATGATTACACCCCCTGGGATATTCTCCGAGGGGGTTTCTTATTGTCAATTTACTCTGCAATATGTACACTTAACTAAGAGGTAGTATATGAAATCGCCAAAAGAACTTGCACTTGAAAAAAAATTATTGGATTCTTTACATCCTTCAACTCCTCCGTGGACTATTGCTTCTTTGCTTATAGATGATGAAGAGGTTCAAATGATGCAGGACTATGCGAACAGTGTTTCCATCATTCGATTAGGGTTTAATGACCATGGCCCCGTACATATGCGTCAGGTAGCGAAAAATGCAGTAAAAATGATGCATCTTCTCCAAGATGCTGGTATTCCAGGAAGTCTGGAGCATGACAAAGTCGGTACGTTCGAAGATTCACTTTCTGCGGTAATTCTGGCAAGTTTTCTTCATGATTTAGGTATGGCTATTGGGAGACAGGATCATGAATTACTGAGCACTACGTTGGCAATGCCCATTATAAGCAGAATTCTTGAATCAGTGTATCCTGATGATAGTAAAAAGCGGGTAATCATTCGTTCACTTGCACTTGAAGGTATTGTTGGACATATGGCAAATAGGAAGATTCATAGTATAGAAGCCGGGGTGATTCTTCTAGCAGATGGATGCGATATGGAGAAGGGAAGAGCTCGGATTCCACTTGCTTTAAATACTGATCCAAAAATTGGAGATATTCATAAATATTCTGCGAATTCTATTGAAAAAGTTCAGATAAGCAAAGGTGAAAGTAAACCTATTAGAATTATTGTTGAGATGTCGGCAGAAGTGGGTTTCTTTCAAATTGAAGAGGTACTTTTTCCAAAAGTAAATTCCAGTCCAGTTAAACCGTATGTTGAACTCCTAGCAGGGGTTACAGGACAAGATAAAAAGCATTATCTTTAAAAAGGTGGTTTGTATGATAGCAATACTTGGTGAAGCGTTAATAGATTTTATCGGAAAACAGGGAGACGAAGGTAATCTGAGTTTTACTGCATATCCAGGGGGATGTGCATTAAATGCCGCAACCGCTGCTGCACGTCTTGATACAGACGTATTATACATTGGAAGACTCTCATCCGATATGTTTGGAAAGCAGATGCAGGAGTATTTTAAACAGAATTCTGTCAAACTCGTGAATCGTTTTTGCAATGTACCGGAGAATTCCATGATTGGTTTTGCACATATAGACAAACATGGTTCAGCTTCATACGCATTCTACAGTGAAGATACTACTATTACACATTTGACCAGTGATGAAATTATCTCGGTGTTAAGCGAACATAAAGATATTGCTTATCTCCATATTGGTTCAGTCGCCGTAGCACTTGATGAGTCGGGTAATCATATTCTTCAAGCTTTACATCAAGCAACTTCACTACCTCTCATCTTCTTCGATCCAAATGTTCGCCCTACAGTAATTCAAGACTTGGTATCCTATAGAGAGCGTGTGAAAAACCTTTTTCAATTGACGCATGTGGTGAAACTCTCAAATGAAGATCTCGAGTTACTATTTCCTGATGTATCTTTATTGGAAGGAATTCATTTAATCCTGGAAATGGGAGTGAGGCATGTAATCCTTACAAAAGGTAAAGATGGACTACAATGGATTTCACACAATGGGATGAACATTTCAGTTCCTGCTATCGAGAATCCAATTGCTGATACTGTTGGTGCAGGAGATACGGTAAGCGGTGCTATTTTAACCTACTTCGAAGAGCATCAGATAGGCAAGAATGATGAACTTAATGCTCTACAGGTGAAAGAAGCACTTGAATTTGCAGCCTTAGCTGCTGCAGTAACAACGTCCCGTAAAGGGGCCAATCCACCTATGCGTAACGAGTTAGGCATGTTTTCTCATCTACAGAAAGGATGATTGGTCTTACTGAGAAATCACTGAGATTAATTCCATCTATTTCTCATGTAAGGTAACTATTGCTCTAGGGTAATCTTATCCGTTGTGATATAGTTTCGCAGTTATGATAAAAATCAATGAATCAATTCGGAATATTGCGATTATTGCACATGTAGACCATGGTAAAACCACATTAGTTGATGGCTTATTCAAACAGAGTGGACTTTTTTCCCATGGTGTTATGCAAGATAGAATAATGGACTCAGGCGCTTTGGAGCGTGAACGTGGAATTACCATAAGTGCTAAGAACTGCTCAGTTAATTGGAAAGGTGTAAAGATAAATATAATTGATACTCCAGGGCATGCCGATTTCGGTGGAGAAGTTGAGCGTGGTCTTTCCATGGTTGATGGAGTCGTCCTTCTTGTAGATGCTGCTGAAGGTCCTTTGCCGCAAACTCGGTTTGTATTACAAAAGGCACTACAGTTACAACTTGAAGTAATTATTGTTATCAATAAGGTTGATCGGCAGGATGCTCGGCCCCAGCAAGTACTTGAAGAGGTATATGACTTGCTGCTCGAACTTCATCCGGATGAATCCATGCTGGAGCTCCCGGTACTCTACTGTATAGGAAGGGAAGGTTCCTGTGGAGTAGAGCCCCATTTATTAGATAGTAATTTACATGCACTCCTTGATTTAATGATACGTCAAGTACCGGGACCTGAATACGATGATACTGAACCTTTTCAGATGCTTGTTTCCGATTTAGGATATAGTGACTTTCTTGGTAGGTTGGCTATTGGAAAAGTAGTAAACGGAGTTGCAACTACAAATGATTCCTTAGTATGTCTTGGTGATGATGGAAGTCGAATCCCATTACGTGTAACGAGGCTTCAGTGTTATCAGGGACCCACATTTGTTGAAACACATACCGTCAATCCGGGAGATATCGTTGTACTTTCTGGTGTGGAAAAAGTATCAATTGGAGATACCATTTGTACAAAAGAATATCCAAAAGCACTCCCAAGAATTTCAATAGATGAACCTACGGTGGCTATGCAATTCAGCAAAAATATCTCACCTTTATCGGGAAGGGAGGGAACGAGCATTCAAGCAACAAAGATCTATGAGAGACTGCAAAAAGAGGCTTTACAGAATGTCTCGATTCGTGTTGAGAAAAGTAGCGGTGACGATACTACAATAGTTAAAGGTAGGGGGGAATTCCAACTTGCAATTATCGTTGAATCAATGCGAAGAGAAGGGTTTGAGCTCTGTGTCGGGAGGCCTCAAATTATCTTCAAAGAGGATGAGAAAGGAAATAAGTTAGAACCTATTGAATATCTTCGGGTTGATTGTCCTGAAGAGTTCAGTGGTGTAGTAATGGAAAAATTAGCAAAGCGAAAAGGCCAACTACTCGACATAACATATGATATTGATAATAGAGTAACCATGCGATTCGAAATTCCTTCTCGTGCTCTTATAGGATATCGAGATGAATTTCTTACGGATACAAAGGGAAATGGCCTCATGCATGCGGTTCTTAAAGGATATGAACGGTATAGAGGTGATTTTCCAGATAGATTCTCTGGCTCTCTTATTGCAGATAGATCAGGAAATGCAGTTGCGTATGGGTTGTTCGGTTTAGAACCGAGAGGAAGATTATTCGTGAAACCTGGAGACCCAATTTATGAGGGTATGATCATTGGTGAACATAATAGAGATGTTGATCTTACGTGTAATCCAACAAGAACTAAGAAGCTTACCAACTTACGTGCATCAGGAAAAGATGAAGCTGTAACACTTACTCCTATATCCCCTATGAGTCTTGAGCAGGCAATCCGTTTTATTAAAGACGACGAATTAGTTGAAGTCACGCCAAAATCTATCCGACTCTGCAAGAAAATTCTTAATGGGCAGCAAAGAAAGATCTTTGAGAGTCGAGGGTATCTTCCTAATCTTTAAGGGTGTATTGCTTTAATATATGAAACTCATCTGGACTCGGGATTGTATCCATCGCACCTTGTCTCATTACGGTAAGACTCGATGCGGCACTCGCCAGATACAGGGCGTCTTGTACAGATTTACCTTTAGCAATGTTAGCAAGATAACACCCAATAAAGGTGTCTCCAGCAGCTGTAGTGTCGAGAACCGGTACGTTCCAGGTACCAAAGCTATAACGGAGTTGTTTCCCTTTTCCATAACGAACACCTTTTTCTCCAAGAGTGATAATGATATCTGCTTGAGAGAATTTGGATGTAAGAATATCCATTGCCTGCATTGGGTCTTCGACTCCTGCAATTCCTGCAGCCTCCACTTCATTTAAAACAAAGAGAGATATAAAATTAAGTGGGAGTGATAAAACAGAACTATCGTAGGGTGCTGGATTCAAACAAATATTCATACCGTTCTGATGTGCTCTTGTTATAATATAATCTATGAGATTAATCTCATTCTGGAGCATTATCCAATCGCCGGCATCGAAATGAGAGAGTACATCATCAATCTCTTCATGAGTAAATTCATAATTACTTCCAGAATATAATACTATAGAATTTTGACCATCAGCAGCCACTTGAATGAGAGCCTGCCCAGTTGGCGTATCGCTTTCGATAACGTAATCGGTATTTACTCCATAGTGAAATAATTTATCTTTTATCCAACTACCATCTGAACCAATTTTTCCTACATGAAATATATCGTGTAATCCAGCCTTAGCAACAGCTACTGATTGATTAGCACCTTTACCACCAGTTGATCGTGAAATTTGAGTGCTGTGGATTGTCTCCCCTGGACGAACAATATGGTCAACCTGAAAGATAATATCGATATTAACTGATCCGAAATTTATTATATGCATTCCAGCTCCTCTCATCCTGTGATGTAAAGATTGTAGGAGCTGGAATACGTTAGGTCAATGAGTTATTTATCTCAAAATTACAGGAGATGTAACCCTTTTTCTACTGCTTCATTAAGAATTGATTCTGGCCAAATCGAAGCTTGTACCTCTCCAATATGGGCTTTTTTCAGGAGAGCCATGCAAATTCGTGATTGACCTATTCCACCACCGATTGTTTGCGGGAACTCTCCATTTAACAATCGTTTATGCCAATAAAGTTGTTTTCTTTCGGTATCTTTTCGTATTTCAAGTTGTCTTAGCATGCTCTCCTGATCTACACGGATTCCCATTGAAGTCAGCTCAAGGGAATCTTTTCGTACTTCATCCCAAATAATAATATCGCCATTTAAACCACGATATTGTTTCACGGTCGGTGTTGACCAGTCATCGTAGTCTGGGGCTCTTCCTCCATGTAATTCGCCATTAGGCAGGGGGTACCCTATACCGATCATGAAAATTGCTCCATATTTTTCAGCAAGAACTTTTTCTCTCTCCATTGGAGTAAGGGAAGGATATTGTTCGTAGGCTTCCTCAGAGTGAATAAAAGTTAATTCTTCCGGTAATGAAGGTTTACAGGCAGGAAATAGTTCTCCTACAAGGAATTCAGTCCGTTTAAGAGCAGAGTAAATTTTTCTGACAATATACTGTAAATAATCGAGATTCCTCTTTCCCTCTGGCATAACCAATTCCCAATCCCACTGATCAACATAAATAGAATGTATTGCGTCCAGATCATCGTCAGGCCTAATTGCATTCATGTCGGTGTAAAGTCCAGTATTCTGTGAAAATCCATAATCAGCGAGTGCCATTCGTTTCCATTTTGCCAATGAATGAACAATTTCCATAGTTTTTTCACCCATGTTTTTCACAGGGAAGGAAACAGGACGTTCTATGCCGTTTAGATCATCGTTTATTCCTGAGCCTTTAGGGACGAAAAGTGGGCTGGTTACACGAGATAGATAGAGTTCACCGGAAAGTTCACGTTCAAATGTGTCTTTAACAAATTTAATAGCTTTTTCTGTATGTTTTTGATCCATTAATGGTTTATAATCGCTGGGGAATTGAGATGTGTACATAAAATTATCTCCTATTAGATATGTAGTGTGCTATGTGCAAAAATATTGGTATTATTTGCACCGGGTACTCCTGACCAAACTGGTCCGCACTGTTCGATTGCCGTATGCATGAATTGTACGTGTGTACGTAATGCATTCATACCATGCAACACGTTGAAGAAATCAACGAATCTGCACATGCTCCACCTCCTATTCTAATATGAGACCACCATCTGTGGTAAAAATTATGTATAGCAAACTATCGAGTATGGACAGTTGTGTCAATTGATTAATGAGCGAAAAATTTAATATTTTACAAATACTTGCTTTATAAAAGGCTTTATCCTATAATCGAAAACGATTTCGTAAGAGGAAGAGACATGTCCAACACTATTACCATTTATGATATTGCAGCAAAATTAGGAATATCGACCTCAACGGTCTCCAAGGCACTGAATGGGAGACCTGATGTCAGTCGTGCATTGAGAGAAAGAGTCCTTCAAGAAGCAGCTGCGTTGGGTTATAGTCCGAATGTTCATGCCCGAAGTCTGAAAATGAAGAAATCCTGGCTTGTTGGAGTGCTCTATGGTACGGAACAAGTTGGTTCATTCGAGCATCCATTATTTTTACCGATTATTAATGCTTTTAAAGAACGCATAGAATCTTATGGATACGAACTTCTTTTTCTTTCACAATCTTCTCAATTTAGAGGTGATAGCCTATTAAACCATGCGTTTAGACGCCAAGTTGATGGTCTTTTGCTCTTGAATGTCTCTCAACATGTTATACAAACTCTTCTGAACTCCTCAACAGATATACCTGTAGTCTCCTGTGATACTGTGATTCCCTCAATACCATCTATACTGACAGATAATTTTATCGCTGGGATTCAAGCTGTAAAATTCTTTTATAATCTTGGACATAGAGATATTGGTCACATAGCTGGTCCCACAGATTCTGTCTCTCAAGCAGGAATTGAAAGATTCCTCGGGTATAAGCAGGGATTACAACTATGTAATTTACCATATAATGAAAATCTTGTAGTTACTGCAACAGAATGGACTCCACAAGCTGGACAAAAAGCGATGGAGATTTTACTTGAAAGAAATATTTCCTGCAGTGCGATTTTTTGTGCTGCCGATTTTTATATTATGGGACTCCAAAATGTGTGTAGACGAAATGGTCTTCATATTCCAGATGATATATCGGTAATTGGATTTGATGATGTACAATGGACTGAGTATGTAGATCCTGGATTTACTACTTTTCGTCAAAATAAAGAGGCGTTAGGATCTATTGCCGCAGATACACTCAACAGTTGTATAGATGGGATAGTAACAGAACTGGAACAACGTATACCTGCTACACTGATTGTACGTGGTTCTGTGAAAGAAATTGTGATCTAACAGGTAGGAGTAAAAAATGCATTTAGTTTTTCCAAAAGAATTCATCTGGGGGTCTGCGACTGCAAGTTATCAGGTAGAAGGTGCTGTTTCAGAGGATGGGCGAAAACCATCAATCTGGGATCATTTTTGTTCAATACCAGGTAAAATCACACATGGTGATACTGGTGACATAGCAGCAGATCAATACCATCGGTACTATGAAGATGTAGAAATAATGAAGGAGTTGGGACTTCAATCCTATCGATTCTCTATAGCCTGGCCAAGAATTATTCCTGATGGAGTCGGTCAGGTAAACGGTCTCGCAATTCGATATTATAGAAATCTCATGACAACCCTTAAAGATGCGGGGATTCGCGTAGTTGCAACACTGTATCACTGGGATCTGCCTCAAGCACTAGAAGAAAAGGGTGGGTGGAGAAACAGAGATACGGTACAAGCTTTTGAGACATATGCTATTGCATGTTTTACCCATTTTGGTGATTTGGTTGATTCCTGGATTACGATTAATGAGCCTTGGTGCATCGCTTACCTTGGACACGAAACAGGTGAGCATGCTCCTGGACATACAGATCAAAATGAAGTTCCAAAAGTTATTCATCATGTAAATTTAGCACATGGGAAAGCTGTGAGTGCCTATAGAAAAATTATTAATAACGATGCAATAGGAATATCTTGGAATTTGTTTGTACATAGACCAGCAACACGCAGGACAAAGGATTTAGAAGCTGCAAAGATGGCCTTAGTGTATGAATCTCGAGTATTTACTGATCCTGTTTTGCATGGAACTTATCCTGAAGAACTACAAGACAATCCAAAATGGAAATTTCCGGTAGAGTCAGGAGATATGGAAGAAATATCACAAAAAATTGATTTCATCGGTATTAACTATTACAACGAAACAGTAATAACGTCTTCTGAAAAATCATATAAGGGATATGTATCAGTTCCACAATGGCAAAATACGACAAGTCAAAAATGGCCAATTACACCTGTCGCTTTGCTTCGTGTATTACGTTGGATTACCGCTGAATCACAGAATACACCGTTATACATTACTGAAAATGGGTGTGCAACAGATGATGCAATTCAAGAAGATGGAAGAGTGCATGATTATCAACGAATCGATTATCTTCGTCGTCATCTAGAAGTCTGTAAAGATGCCATTGGTGAAGGGATTCCTCTCAAAGGATATTTTGTTTGGTCATTTATAGATAATTTTGAATGGGCATGGGGATATAATAAACGTTTCGGAATTGTATATTGTAACTATGAAAATCAAACAAGAACTATTAAAGATAGTGGGTATTTTATACGTGATATTATATCGGGATACTGTGAATATTAAATATAATTTATATAAAAATTATTAAATTATTAAATAATATAAAATATATAATGTACAAAAAAGATATATAAATAGTTAAAATAATATATGTTTATATATGATATATATACTACAATAAAGTTAATTAAATAGAATCTTGTATGATTGCTATAGTAGATATATACTGTAAACTGAAAAGGGTTCATTATATGTCCAAGACCATTTCCTTCCACCTCCAAAAAGGTGGAGTAGGGAAAACCACAATTTCAGGTACTCTTGCGTGTCAATCTGCCTTAAATGGTTATTCAACTTTATTAGTTGATGTAGATCCACAGGGGAATGCGTCATCATGGTTCTATGATGGAGAACTCCAATGGGAACTTTCCGATGTTCTCCAAGGTGCCTGTTTTATACATGAAGCTATCATTGAGATTCCTTCCATACCGAATTTATTTATGTTACCCACATTCGGTATAGGGGGAGGATTAAAACAATACGCAGAAACAAAGATTTCCGATGAGCCATATGTTTTACAGGATTTAGTTAAAGAATTATCCAATTCTTTTGATAGAATAATTTTAGATTTATCTCCTGGTCTTGGTAAACTTGAACGTTCTGCACTTATTGCAAGTGATGAAGTAATCACTCCCATGACGCCAGAAGTTTTTAGCCTAGATGGTTTAGAAATATTTATTGATGAATTAGAAAAAATTAAAAAGAATCTACGTAGCCCGGTGAAACACGAAAAAATAATTATAAATTCTTTTGATGAAAGAATTAAACAGCATAAAGAAATATATGATGCGGCTATTTCAGGTTCTTTTTCGGTTTTTAAGATACCGGTTGATCCCGTTTTTAGAAAATCTCAAGAGCGAAATATAGCTCCGCAATTATATAAAATTAGAGGTAAGGGATTAAAACCGAGAACCATAGAGGCAATTAGACGGATCGATTTACAAATCTGGAGATGATTATGGCATTAAAGAAAAACGTAGATTTAATTGAATCAGAAGATTCAATAAGTGCAAAGAAAGCGAAGCAATTATTTACTCATGATTCACGACCTAAAAGAGAAAATAAAATACTTACTACTTTTTCTATAGAGCCTTCATTCAAACGTGAATTGGAGGAGTTATTTTCTGGAATGGGCTTAGGGTGGGCTGCCGGAATACGTTTTGCGTTACGAGAATTTACAAAAAAATATAAAGAATAGATATTAAATTAAAATAATATAATATAAATTATGTATAGAATATATATAAAAAATATATATAAAAATATCTAAATTACTATTGTAAAAAAATAAATTAGATATTAATGTTATACGGAGTTAATAATTTTATTTTGTAAAAATGCAATAATATTGCTACGATTTATATCCAAACATTTTTTAATAGCTTCATCTGTATACCATGCAATATGTGGTGTAATAATACAGTTAGGTGCTTGTAATAACGGATTGTTGTCTGTTGGAGGTTCTCTTCGTAAAACATCAATCCCAATAGCTTTAAGATGTCCTGACTTTAAAGCATTCACTACTGCAATATCATCGAAGATTGCTCCTCGTGAAGTATTTATAAGGATTGCGCCTCTTTTCATGAGAGAGAGAGTACGCGAATCTACAAGATTATTAGTCTCTTCTGTTGCCGGTATATGGAACGATATAATATCACTCATTCTGCAAAGATCATCAAAGGGTAAAAAATTCACATGCGATAATGGTACCTTAATCTTGCTATTTCGAGTATATGCTAAAACTTTCATTCCAAAAGCGTGTGCAATCTGGGCTACTGCCGAACCTATCTGTCCATAACCGACAATACCCATTGTTTTCCCATGCAATTCAATTCCAGGGAAATCACTAAAGAAAAAATCTTTTGTTTTTTGCCAACGACCTATATGAACTTCTCTATCATGATAACCAACATGATGACATATTTCTAACAATAAGGCAAAAGTCATCTGAGAAACAGAATAGGTTGAATATGCAGGAACATTGGTAACTATAATACCTCGGTCATGAGCAGTTTCGATATCTACAGCATCATATCCTGTAGACATCACGCTTATATACTGAAGATTTTTGGCACCCCGTATAGCTTGAGAGGAAATTGGTACATCATTGGTGAGAACTATAGTAGCATTATGAATTCTCTGAGCAACTTGATCTTCATCTGTTCTCTCATAGACTGTGAGATCTCCAAATTCCTTTAAATATTCCCAATCAGAATCATTGGAACTCAGAGTATATGCATCTAAAATAACTATGGTATGTTTCATACTTATTTATAACCTAAATAGTAAATCTTCATATCCTGGGAAAGGCCAGGCTTCCTTATCGGTGAAAACTTCAAGCATATCGGCATGAGAACGTAAATCCTTCATTCTCTCAATTACCTCATGATAGTACATTTCTGCTTGCGCAAGGGTATCATCACTAAGTGCTAAAGCTTTTGCCAATGCGATATGTAAGGCTTCACCAGCTTGTATAGTTTCATTAAGTTCATGAGAAAGCAGGCTGGCAATTTTCTCAAGTTCTGCAGTCTTAAGACCAATACTTTTTTGACTTTGAATATCATGAACCAATTCAGAAAGATATCGAGTCACCGCAGGTACTATACTTCTCCTAGTCATCTCAACCATAACACCAGCTTCAATATTTACTTGTTTACTGTATATTTCGAGATATACTTCGTACCTGGATTCTAATTCTTCTTTAGTAAATACTTTATGTTTTTCAAGCATAGCAATGTGGATAGGTTCCACGAGTTGTTTTAATGATTCGACAGTACTTGGAAGATTCGGTAATCCTCTTCGCTTTGCTTCATCAATCCATTCTGAAGAATAGCCGTTTCCATTAAAAACTACACGACGATGATTTTTATAATATTCTTTAATGATAGCAACCATTTCTGTTTTAGCATCATCTGCTTGTTCAAGACGATCTGCAACGAGGGAAAAAACATCCGCTACAGCTGCGTTTAACATAGTGTTTGGACCAGCTAGAGATTGGGAAGAACCTACCATTCTAAACTCAAACTTATTGCCGGTAAAAGCAAATGGAGAGGTTCTATTTCTGTCTGTCATATCTTTAGGTAAATCAGGAAGTGCATTGACTCCAACTTTTAACACGACTCCATCCTGTGTTTTATAGGGTTTCCCAGATACAAGATGTTCTAAGATATCGGTTAACTGTTCACCAAGATACATTGATATGATTGCAGGAGGAGCCTCATTTTGTCCTAAACGATGTTCATTACCAGCCGTAGCTGCACTAGCTCGTATAAGCGGTGCATACATATCTACGGCTTTAACCAAGCTGGTAAGTACAAGAAGAAAGAGTAAATTATCTTCAGGGCTATCACCGGGAGTAAGAAGATTCTGGCCATCATCTGTTGCTATTGACCAATTGTTGTGCTTTCCAGAACCATTAATACCTGCGAATGGTTTTTCATGGAGTAGAGCTTTCATACCATGGCGTCTAGCGACCGATTTAAGAATTCTCATAAGTAATTGGTTTCGATCTATGGAAAGGTTTACAGTATCATAGATTGCCGCAACCTCGAATTGTCCAGGGGCAACCTCTTTATGTTGAGTTTTTGATGGAATACCAACTTTCCAAAGCTCGAAATTTAATTCATTCATGAATACGGTTACTCGGTCACTGATTGAACCAAAGTAGTGATCATCCAATTCTTGCCCTTTAGCTGCCAGATTCCCGAAAACAGTTCTCCCGGTTAACCGCAGATCAATTCGTTTTTCAAAGAATGCACGATCTACAAGAAAATACTCTTGCTCGAACCCAACACAAACCGATAGATGTTGTACTTCTATATTTCCCAAGGCTCGCAGCACACGGAGAGCCTGTCGCTCTATTGCATCAACAGACCTCAGCAGGGGGACTTTTTTATCAAGAGCTTGTCCATTGTAAGAGAAAAAAGCTGTGGGTATATAGAGTGTTTTAACACCTTCAGTTTCTTTGATAAAAGCAGGAGACGTAGTATCCCAAGCAGTATATCCACGAGCTTCAAAGGTTGCTCTTAACCCCCCATTTGGAAATGATGATGCATCGGGTTCTCCTTGTAATAATTCTCGTCCGGAAAACTCCATGATTACTTTTCCATCTTTACCTATACTCAAAAATGAATCATGTTTTTCAGCAGTTGAACCTGTAAGAGGTTGAAACCAGTGAGTATAATGAGTTACTCCCTTCTCTATAGCCCAGCATTTCATAGCAGATGCTACAGCTTCAGCAACTCTAGGAGTCAAATCTGTATTTCCATATTGAATTTCCTGCAACTCTAAGTAGATATCCGCAGACAGATAATTTTTCATTGCACTGTCATTGAAGCAATTACTAGCAAAAATTTCTTCAAGAGAACATTTTGGAGGGTCTTTAGGATTAATCATAAGCGTCTCCTTGACGGTAGGAATCCACAAACTGTTGCAGAATCTAGAAAAGATACAACAATCACATAAATCTGATGCAAAAAGATACCTTTATGCAACTAAATGTTCAATACCAATTCTCTCGTGCAACTGATAATTATTCCACTGTAACAGACTTTGCCAGATTTCGAGGTTTATCAACATCACATTTTCGTTCAAGAGCACAATAGTAAGCAAATAACTGAAGTGGTACCACCGCGAGGATAGGAACGAGTGCATCCGGAGTATCCGGGAGGAATAGCGTCATATCTGCTACTTGTGAAAGACTAGTTGTACGTTCACATGCAATAGCAAGAACTCGTGCACCTCTTGCTTTCACCTCTTTAATATTTGAGATCATTTTTTCTACCATTTCAGATTGTGTGCAGAGTGCGGCTACAAACGTGCCCGTTTCAATCAGTGCAATAGTTCCATGTTTAAGTTCTCCGGCAGCATATGCTTCCGAGTGGATATAAGAGATTTCTTTAAGTTTGAGAGATCCTTCTAGAGCAATGGTATAGTCAAATCCACGCCCAATAAAGAAAATATCGCCAGCATGAGCAAATTCTTTTGCCAATCTTTGGACCACATGTCTTTGTTCAAGGATAGTTTGAATTTTGGAGGGAATTTTTTCAAGTTCAGTGATATAGTCATACACTTCATCTTCAGACATGGTTCCTTTACACGTAGCCAGATGCACCGCCAGCAAGTGAATAACTGAGAGTTGAGCGATATACGCTTTTGTAGAAGCTACAGCTATTTCTGGCCCTGCCCAAGTGAACAGCACATCATCCGCTTCTCGTGCAATGGAACTTCCGACAGTGTTCACAATCCCAAGTACACGGGAGCCTAATCGTTTGGCTTCCCGTAAAGCCGCCAAAGTATCGGCAGTCTCTCCCGATTGGCTTATCACTATTACAAGGGTATGAGCATCCAGTAGGGGTTTTCTGTAACGGAATTCTGAGGCAAATTCTACTTCAACTGGTATACGTGCCAAATGTTCAAAGAGATATTTTGCTATCATTCCAGCATGATATGCAGTTCCACAAGCCGTGATATATATTTTTTGTATTTGTTCAACTTCATCTTTAGTTACATGGAGGTTTTCAAATGTTACAAATTTCCTATCACCAGTAATACGTGGTCTGATAGTGTTTGTGACAACTTTTGGTTGTTCCATCATCTCTTTAAGCATGAAGTGGTCATATCCCTCTTTTTCTGCAGAGAGGACGTCCCAGGTAGTTTCCACAAGCGTTTGTTGAATTCTCTTAAGATTACTATTGAAAAAAGTAGCTTCATGAGCTGTAATTTTTGCAATTACATTGTCTTCTAATAAATAAAAATGCTTGGTATAGGGCAGCAATGCGGTAACATCGCTCGCAATATACATTTCATGCAACCCTTGTCCTACTACTAATGGGCTATCTTTTCTCATAACAACAATTTCATCCTGATGCGATTGATGAACCATTGCAATTGCAAAAGAGCCTGTTAGTCGATTGATCACCTTTTGGAGTGTACTTACACCATCTCCATCCCAATACCAGCTGACAAGGTGAGCCACAACTTCTGTATCGGTTTCGGTAACACACTTGATTCCGTGTTCCAGTAACCATTTCTGGATTTCTAGATAATTTTCAATTATTCCATTATGCACAATTGCCACAGTCTTATCTGTGTTTGTGTGTGGGTGAGCATTCAATTTTGTTGGAGCCCCGTGAGTAGCCCATCGAGTATGTGCAATTCCTGCATTCCCATGTAGAGAATTCTTTGATAGAAACTCTCTTAACGCGGCAATCCTGCCAGCTTCCTTTTCGATTGATAAGGTGGTGCCGTTGAGAACTGCAATTCCTGCTGAATCATATCCACGATATTCTAGGCGTTCAAGACTTTCTAAAAGTATTTCAGAAGCATTCTGTTTCCCAATATATCCAACTATTCCACACATGTAGCTACTATAGAGTCAGCTAAAAGAGGTGTCAATAATTATGATTCATTATGAAGATTCTTTTTGAGCTAATAACCTTTTTAAAGCCTGGAAAGCAGCAACAGTTTCGTCTTTCTTTAATTCTATATGGGCTTTATGACTCTGAAGAAGGTGCTGCGAAATTTCAGCAATAAATCGAGAAGGTTCAGGATGGATAAATTCACGATTTCTTTTACGCACCTTGCAACTAGAAATGTAGAGAAGCTTTCTAGCCCTTGTAAGAGCAACATAGAAGAGTCTGCGTTCTTCTTCAATAGCTTCTGGATGTTCCTCAATCGTACGAGCATGAGGAATAATATGATCTTCTATCCCCAGGAGAAATACTGTATCAAATTCCAATCCTTTAGCAGCATGCATGGTCATAACTGAAACAGCATGAATCTTTTGTTCATCATCAGTCTGCTCGTGGTTGTGTAATGTGATTTTATTAAGATAATCGTATAATGAATTTTCTTCGTTCCCATCGTCCTTCTCCCATGTTGAGAACATTCGAATGAATGTTTCAATGCTCTTATACCTCCACTCTGCAATCTGCTCATTCTCAGGATTTTCTAACTTAAGAAAATGTTTATACTCAATTTCTTCCATTAACTTATTAAGTATGCTGCTTTTTGTTTTTCCAGCTGAAAGAATAGCATTTCTATATGAATCGATAAGTCCAATAAACGATTTAAGAGATTCGTTCCGGTTTGACGGTTCAACACCATCTGTTGATATGAGTAAACAAATTGCAGAATAGAGAGAGCAGTGATGGGTTTCTGCGAGAGATCGTAATCTCTGAAGTGTCACTCTGCCGATTTTCCTTCTTGGTGTATTGATAATTCGGAGTAATGCCATATCGTCGTTTGGATTTGCAAGAACTCGTAAATACGCAATAGTGTCTTTAATCTCTTTTCGTTCAAAAAAACTTTGACCTCCCGAAACAGAAATTGGAATTGATTCGAGCATACACACATTTTCAATTGCTGGAATTAAATGGTTAGTTCTAACAAGAATGCCAAACGCATCCCAGTTAATATGTCGTTCGTAAGAAAGCCGCCTCATTTCATTTATTACCGTACGTATTTCAGTTTCTTCATCATCTGGATAAAGCATAGTTATTGAATTCCCTGAATCGCTTTCTGTCCAAAGTGCTTTTTCTTTTCGCATTGAGTTATGAGATATTAATTCATTTGCTGCCTGCAATATAGTTCCCGTAGACCGATAATTTCGCTCAAGCTTTATTTCAACTAACTCCGGAAAATCTTTTTCAAAAAGTTCTATATTTTTATAATTAGCACCACGCCATGAATATATAGATTGATCGTCATCTCCAACGACACAAATGTTTCGCTGTTTTTCTGCTATCATATGCACTAATGTATATTGCTCGAATGACGTATCTTGGAACTCATCAACCATTATATGTGTAAACTGATTTCTATAAATTTCAAGAACGTCGGGATATCGTTCAAATAGATCTATCGGCAGCATAAGAAGATCATCAAAATCTACCGCATTATAGACTTTCATGTGACTTCTATAAGCATCATATAATCCTCTTATTGAATGAGAAGCATCATGAGTCCATGATGTTCTGCCCGTCTTTATGGAACTGAAAAGATGTATCAATTCTTTGATTTGTACTGAACTAACATCAAAATTTTCTTCTAGTAACACCTCTTTCATTAATGAAATACTATCTGCTGAATCATATATAGTAAAATTTTTATTATACCCGAGTAAATGGCCATATTGTTTGAGAATTCGTAATCCGAATGCATGGAAGGTTGATGTTTCAAGATCATCTAAAGGTTGTTTTACAAGGGTTCGTACTCGATGAGCCATCTCCATAGCTGCCTTGTTAGTAAATGTTAGTGCTAAGATGTTTTTTGGATGAACACCGGATTGAAGCATATGAGCTATTCTGCAGCATAACATCCTTGTTTTACCAGAACCTGCTCCCGCGATAATTAACACAGGTCCTGAAATTTGTGCAGCAGCACGTGCCTGTTCTTCATTGAGTAGTTTTGTGAGATTTACATGCAATTGATGTACTCCAGCTTAGATGATTTTTACAAAGATTGACCCGACACCTTTGCCGAGAATTAAAATAAGTGAAACGATAGTTGCTGACATTAAAACGCCGCCGCTCACAGCTAACATGCTTTTTTTCCTATTCAGACCTAACACCCAAGCTCCAAGCGTTCCTGTCCATGCTCCAGTTATGGGTAGTGGTATTCCCACGAAAAGTAATACACCCCACAAACCATACACGGCTACTTTATGGCCTAATCGTGCACGAGTTCGTGCAACAGTTCGATCAAAGAGCAGTGTGTAGAATCCCCATCGGGTATACAAGAAGTTGTGAATAGAAGAGAGAAAAAGATACACAAGAGGTGATACAAACAAGTTTGCTCCAGCCCCTACCATAATAGCTTGCCAAAGAGGGTATCCCCGAAAATAGGCAAATGGAATAGCCCCGCGTAATTCACTGATTGGTGCAAGTCCTAGTACTATAGTTCCAATAATTGTATTTATATCCATTATGAGATTTCCTTGGTATTTTCAATGTCAATCGCATCCACTGGACATACTTCGTGGCAACAATAACATCGGATACATGCACTGTAGTCGGCCACGATATGGTTATTTTTGTCAAGAGAAAGAGCCTTTACCGGGCAAATTTTTACACATCGGCCACACCCAATACACACAGAATCATTGAAAATCGGTTTTGGTTCATGTCTTTGATGTCGTAATGTAATCCACCGAGTGACAAGTGGACCAAAAAGGGCATACAAGAGTCTCGTTTTGTTTTCCTGCTTGATCCTTTTGTAATCTGAAATTATCAGCTGTGAAGCATCAAGAATTGGATAGGTGACATCCTGAACACTACTTGAGCTGGTAAGGTTTCGATTATGTAATTCTCGAATTAAGGGAAGGCTCATAGGATTGTAACCCATTATGGTTGCCTGAGCTGCATCTAGTGCTGGAAGATCTGTAGAAGCTAAAAGTAATCCGGTATGACGCGGGATTCCTCCGGCCGGCCCAGGACCTTCCATTGAAACAATTGCATCCATAATTGCAAAATGTGGTTTGATTACACTGAATAGTCCTGCAAGCATTCGTGCAAAAGACTCACGTGATGGATATCGCATATGGCACGAGCTTTTATAAAGTCCAGGAACCATTCCAAACAAATTTTTTACACTCCCTGTGGCATACATAAGCTGATGAGTCTTCATCTTTGCAACAGAGATAATAATATCAACCTCTTCCATGATTGCTGGAAGTGGAAGTTTAAGGCCAAGAGTTCCAGGAATTTTATACATACGAGGGTTTTTTGAAAAATCGGTCCATACAGCCCCTTCGTCACTACATACCTGTGCAATTCCTGAACTTTTTGGCGAGAAGCCAGATGTATGAAGACCGGGAGAATCTCCTACCAGAACTTGTTTGGCTCCATGACTGTAAAGATAGCGGATAATGGCTGCAATAATTTCTGGTCTTGTAGTAATAGCACGCTCGGGAGGTGCATCACTAAGAATATTCGGTTTTAAAAGAATTGTCTTTCCTGTAACCAACGGTAATTGAGCACAATCACACAATCGTTCAAGAACCTCCATTATTTCATCAATATGATAATTCTCACAGCGGTCAATAGCTACGACGGGTAGGGGTTTCATGATAATCTCCTGAGTAAACAAAAATACATGGGCCCTTTCCCATGAGCGGTGTCGGGTAATATTATTGAACCATGAATAAGCGGTTCTGAGTAGGGTGTTTGAAGTATTACTTCTTCGTATCTTCCACTGCGTTTCTTTGAAAGCTTAGCGATTACCTCTTCATTTTCTAAAGGTGAAATACTGCAAGTACTATAGAGAATGAAGCCTCCTACCTGTACAGCTTCCAAAGCGGAAGCTAACATGGCAAATTGTTGAATGGCTAGATGTTTTGTACGAGAAGGGCTCCAGATAGCCAATGCAGAAGGATCTTGCAGCACATGCCTTTCACTTGAACATGGAGCATCAAGTAGAATTGCATTATACATATTTTTTTCGTACAGTCCCCATTTTGTTGCATCATGACTGGTAACACGAATATGATTCATTATCTGTTCAGGTAGGTGTGCTTTTAATACCTTATGAAGTCTGCCTCTTCTTGCACTTGAACGATCATTACATATTAAAAGGCCAGAATCAGATACTTTTGGGGCGAGTATGAGACTTTTACCTCCCGGAGCAGCACACATATCCAGCACCATATCTCCAGCGGTAACAGGAAGAGCGGAAGCTGAAATGATTGAAGCCTCATCCATGAAGTATGGAGTGAGTAATTCTGTATCATAAGCTATTGGTTCTGTGGGTAACAATAAAGCTTCTCGTAATTTTTCCCAGCGATTACCGTAAAGGGAAGAATATAATTGTTCAAAATTTGGGGATGTGTTTCTTTTATGACCCATGGGCACACTCTACAGATGTGATACACATCTGTAAAGAACATTATGCAGTTAAATGCAATAAAAACCCTATACAAAATTCAATACTCGCAAGCACACAGAAAATATGCCAGATCATATGATTATGAGCAATTTTCTTTACTGCATAGAAAATAACTCCGGTTGTATATGTGACGCCCGCAGCGAGAATCCACCAAATCAGTGCAGATGGTATATAAGGTACTATATCGTCCCAGAAGAAAATTATCATCCAACCCATGAGAATATAAAAAAGAATATGTAAGATTTTAAATCTTCCCCAAAATATAAGACTGAATAGTATACCAACTGCGGCAACACTCCATACAAAAATCGTTATTCTATAGGTAACCGGATTTCCGATATATAGGAGAATAGGTGTATAGGTACCTGCAATGAGAAAATAAATAGAAGCATGATCAAAAATTCTAAATAATCGCTTTATATCGCCTCGAGGAGTAATGTGATAGATAGATGAAGAGAGATACAGCAAAACAAGAGATACACCATAAATCACCATACCAATCCAAGTGGATTGAGCAGCAAACATCTCATATTTTATACAGACAAAAATAAGAAATCCTATTGAAGCTAAAGTACCAACTGAGTGTGTAACGAAATTTTCGTATTCATCACGTTGTGTTGCGTTATTGTGAAGGGTAATGTGACGAGAAAGCCATGTTTCATTTTTATCCATGGCTCTACCGTACTGATTGATTGTAAAAAGTACAATGGTTATTAATAACTAGTAGATGTTAGAGAATATGGTCAAGAAACTTTTTTGTTCTTTCCGATTTTGGGTGGTTAAAAAGATTTTCTGGAGAATCGATTTCAATAATTTCACCTTCATCCATAAATACTACTCGATCTGCTGCAGCAGAAGCGAACCCCATTTCATGACTGACTATGAGCATGGTCATTCCCGATTTCGCTAAACTAAGCATTACATCGAGTACTTCTTTGATCATTTCAGGATCAAGTGCACTGGTTGGTTCATCAAATAACATAACTTTTGGATTCATTGCCAATGCTCGAGCTATTGCAACACGTTGCTGCTGCCCCCCTGAGAGTTGATTTGGATGACTATCCGCTTTTTCAGAGAGCCCGACTTTAGCTAGCAATTCCTTTCCAAGTTTGGCAGCTGAATCATAATCCATGTGCTTAACTTTTGTAGGAGCTAAAATTATATTTTCAAGTACCGAAAGATGAGGAAAGAGGTTGAAATTTTGAAAAACCATTCCAACTTCCTCACGGATTTTTCTAATATCTGCAGCTCCCGTAACCTCGTCAGCATCAATAAAAATTCTTCCGGAACTAGGGATCTCAAGTCGATTAATAGTTCGAAGCAATGTACTCTTACCACTACCGCTAGGACCGATAATCAGTACAACTTCTCCCTTTTCTACTGAGAGCGATGCATGTTTTACGGCATGTAAAACATCTTTATTAGGTGTTAAATAATCTTTACATAGATTTTCAATTTTAATTCTAACCATGTCTATGTAACCTCTCTTCCAATATTCCAACAAGACGTGACAACACCAGGGTAATTACTAAATAGACAAGAGCCACGATGAGCATAGTTTCGAGTGAAAGAAATGTTCGAGATATGTACTCACGTCCTTTCCGTAAAATGTCACTTAGCGCGATGGCCGAAACAAGAGATGAATCCTTAAGCATGGAAATAAACTCATTCCCTATAGCAGGCAGCACCACCTTGATTGTCTGGGGTAGAATCACATACCGGAAAGCCTGTCCCCGTGAAAGCCCAAGTGCAATTGCTGCCTCCATCTGACCTTTTGGGATTGCTTGAATTCCAGCACGAATAATTTCACCCATATAGGCTCCGAAACAGATGGATAATGCAGCGACAGCGGCCGCCATTCCTTCGATTCTAAACAATCTTCCCATGGCATAATAAATAAAAATAAGTTGAACGAGGAGAGGAATTCCACGTATGAATTCAACATATACTCCACTTATCATGTTAACGATTCTACTTTTTGAAACTGCACCAAGTCCTGCAAAAAGCCCAATTATAATAGCCCCTAAAATTGCCAATATAGTTACTTGAAAGGTAGTTGGCAGTCCTCTAATTATAAAGAAGAAAATTGATCGGTAGGGATCGTTGATAATTATTGTTAAAATAGAGAGTAAACTGAGTGCCAGCCAAAAGGTGATTCTCCAGGAATTAAATACATGATGGTCATTCTTATGGGGAATCAACACTCCATCGGTCATTTGAATTGCTACATTATTTCTTTTAGAAGTATGATCCAGTGATTTTGAAACAACTTTATTAGCGAGTGATGGTTTTATTGTATAGGTACTGGTATCTTTGTCTGAATGTTCCATATGACCTCATGAAGATTGTATTCCGGAACTCATAGATAGTGAGTTCCGGAGTTTCAAAAATTTATACTTTAAAGAACGTTCCACTTTTCCTTCAAAGCATCAATAGTTCCATCGGCTTTGAGAGCTGCAATTTGTTCATTCAGGATATTCAGCAGTTCAGTATTTCCTTTTTTCACGGCCATAGCAATCTGTTCTACATCTCCAGCAACTGTACCACTGACATGTAAGCGATTTGCATAATTTTCGTTAGACAGAACAAAGTCAGCTGCAATAATTGAGTCGGCAACTACTGCATCAAGATTCTTATTAAGTAAATCTTCAACTGCAAGTCCAATTTCATCATATGCCTTTACAGTTACACCAGAGACTTTCTCAACAGCAAAATGTCCTGTGGTTCCGATCTGAACACCGATAGTCTTTCCAGATAGGCCAGCTTCATTTGCGATAGGGGAGGATGAATTATTTATAATGATTGACTGTGTTACTTCTAGAACCGGTGTAGTGAAATCCATGGTTGCTTTTCTTTCTTCAAGAACAGTAACTCCAGATGCTACAGCATCATATGCACCATTCGCGAGACCAGCAAAGATTCCATCCCAAGCAACGTTACGAACTGTCATCGGAATTCCTGAACGATCACTCATTTCTTTAATGAGGTCAATCTCAAAACCGACAATCTCGCCACTTTCATCAACAAATTCAAGTGGAGGCCATGTTGCGTCTGACCCAAAAACATACCCGACAGCCTCTTCTTTGCCACCCCTGGTAAAAACAATAACCAGAAGAATAATTACAATAATTGCCACCCCAATGAGGATATATTTTTTCATGGCAACCTCCAATAATGTATAGATTGCCTGAATTTACATAATTATACAAGAATAGTCAATAACTCTTGTATAATTATTCATAATATGCTGGTAAATAGTACTCCAGTAATAAAACCAACAATCATGCCGCCGACTACCTGTACAAAACTATGACCAAGCATAGTTTTAAGATTTTCAGGTGTAAATTCACCATCCTCATGCAATTGTGTAAGAATTCTGCTCCATTCATTGATGACTTCAGCTTGCTTTCCTGCAGCTCTACGAATACCCATAGCATCGTGCATGATAATGAGGCTGAATGTGACGGAGATGGCAAAAGCCAGACTGTTCATTCCTTCAGAAATAAAAATGCTCGTGGTGAGTGCTACTACCATTGCACTGTGACTGGATGGCATACCACCTGTACTGAAGAAGAGTTCACTCTGAAATTTTCTCTCAAACGGCCACAATAAAAACGGTTTGAGGAATTGTGCTATAAAAGCACCTGCAAATGCAGCTATAAGTGGTCTATTCGAAAGGATAATATCCATATGAGCATGATACCCTAAATAGCAGTTTCGAGACAATACTTTGGTATACTACTTGAATTAGATGTATCATCCTCTGTACAACTACAGAATATGAATACTCATGAGGCTTCTCGTATACAATCTCTTGTTATCAATATTTCTTCATTTTCTGCACAGTTTGCCATATCAATGGTTAATCTGGCACTTGTGTATCATATGAGGATTCAATTTAATTTGTCAGCTCAGATGGTTGGTATTTCAGCGGCAATCTACACCTCTACCTATTTTATCTGTTGTATTCTGTTAGAACCTATAGCCTCCCGATTAAGACCTCGTCATAGTGTTGAACTTTCTATGTTAGGCATGGCTTTATCTATTGGACTTGTTATCAGCACTCATAACGTTGCGATTGCCTTTATTGCTCTTGGATTCTATGGTATTGCTATGTCCTTTCTTTGGCCACAGATAGAGGGCTGGTTGGCACGAGGAAAGGAGGGAAGGGTACTCAACCGGGCTACAAGTTCATTTAATGTTTCCTGGAGTTTAGGTGCAGCACTATCTCCTTTTGCCACAGGAATACTTGTGGAAATTTCAACAATTACAACACTAATTTTCGGTATAGTAGGTTTCTTTATTGTGACTGGCATTATTGCCATCTCTACAAAAATCATTCCTGCAATACGAGCGGTTGAATCGGAGCATGTTAATCTTCGACAATCAACACAAGTCGATTCAAGCACGCCATTGCGGTTTCTCTCTTGGGCTGGTGTGCTTACAGTATATGCAGCTCTTGCGGTAACTCTCACAATTTTCCCTATGCACGCGATGGACAATCTGCCATTTTCGGAAAGTTTAGTCGGTATTTTACTGTTTATACGTGGAGTATCTACTGTGGGAATGTTTGTATTGATGGGTAAAACCAGCATATGGCACTTTAAACGGTATCTTATTATTATTACCCAACTACTGGTTGCTGCTGTCTGTATTTTTGGTACGAGAGCTCATACCTATTTTGCTCTCATCATTTTCTTTCTCATATTTGGTGTGTTATTTGCTGCAGCATATTCTTTTAGTATATTTCATGGAGCTTCAGGTAGTATTAATCGCTCAAAACGGATGATAATCCATGAAATCCTACTAACAATTGGGACAGTTCTCGGTTCAGTTGTTGGGGGTGGGTTGTATCAATATGTAGATTTTACTGTTGTGCTCTATTCGTGTGCTCTTCTCGTTTCAATTCCTGCGGTCGTTTCAATGTTTTACATATTGTTACAAAATGTCACTCATCGAGTATCTTCAACGCATAAATAAAGTGAGCCCAGTGATGAATCACGGGCTCACTCATAACCTGGGAAATCGATACTAACGATCACTTAAATTTTGTACTTTTCGTACATATGGACCGCTGTATACTTGTCTTGGGCGACCAATTTTCCCGTAGGGATCTTTTTTCCATTCAAGCCAGTGGGCAATCCATCCTGGTAATCTTCCCATAGCGAACATACAGGTGAACATGTTAGTCGGTATTCCCATACGACGGAAAATGAGACCCGTATAAAAATCAACATTTGGATACAGGCTTCGATCTTTGAAGTATGAATCGTTTACCGCAGCATCTTCCAATTCAAGAGCTAGTTCGAGTAATGGATCTGGTGTTCCATCCTCTGCCATAACTTCTTGGCACAATCGTTTAGCAATTTTTGCCCGAGGGTCATAAGTCTTATAAACTCGATGACCAAAACCCATAAGTAAGAAAGGATTATCCTTATCTTTATTTTTCACTTTCTCGACGATGTCCTGAGCAGTCCACCCTTGAGCATGAGCTGTTTCTAACATTTCAATAACGGCTTGATTTGCTCCTCCATGTTTATACCCCCAGAGAGCACAGATCCCAGCTGAGACCGAGGCATAGAGATTAGCTTCACTACTTGCAATGAGCCGTACAGCAGTGGTTGAACAATTCTGTTCGTGGTCAGCATGAAGAATTAATAATTGGTTCAATGCTTTAACATGTAAAGGATTGATTTGATATTCGTCTACTGGAGATCTAAACATCATATTAAGAAAGTTTTCACAGTAACTTAATTTATAGGAGGGGTTTACAAATTCTTCACCTTTCATGTGCCTGTATGTAAAAGCAGTGATAGTACGAATTTTAGAAACCAATCTGGTGACGGCAAAATCAACCTGCAGTTCGGGATCAATATCATCCATTTCGGGGTAGAATGCTGAGAGTGAAACAGACATAGCTGCAAGTACCGACATAGGATGAGCATCAAAAGGATAACCACGGAAAAAATTCTGCATATCAAAATGCAGTAGCGATTCTTTGTTAAGTAATTCCGCGTAATGTTTACGTTGTTCAGCATTCGGTAACTCACCTTTTATGAGGAGGTATGCTACTTCAACGAAATCACAATTTTCGACCAGATCTTCAATATCATATCCGCGGTATCGTAAGATTCCCTGTTCACCGTTCACATAACAGATTGAACTTGTGCAGCTTCCAGTATTTACAAAACCAGGGTCATAGGTAATATACCCCGTCTCCTTTCGGAGCGAGTGAATGTCAATTGACTTGGCTCCCATATTGTCAGTAATTACCGGAATCTGAATCGGATCTCTGTCAGGTAATATGAGAGATGCAAACTCTTTGTCGATTTCCATAGCTCCTCCTGGTTCAAATGCACAACTACTCAATGGTTGTGTTATTAAGTCTATCTAAAGCCTTTACAAGAGACTGAGTACCAAGTTTTCCGCCACCAGCACCTTGTAACGCAATATAGAGCTGTTGTACAAGAGCTAGACCTGGTAAAGCCAATCCCATTGCTCTTGCCTCTTCTAGTGCTATACCCATGTCTTTCACAAAATGGTCTACCATAAATCCTGGATTAAAATCTCCTTTTAGCACACGAGGAGCAAGATTGTCCAGCGTCCAACAAGCGGCAGCACCCCGACCTATAGTATTTACCAGAGCATTACCGTCAAGACCAGCCTTTCGTGCGTAAACTAAGGATTCGCATACTCCAATCATAGTTCCTGCAATAACTATTTGGTTGGACATTTTTGTATGCTGTCCGGACCCAGGGCCACCTTGTAGAGCATAGGATTTTCCCATTGCAGCAAAAAAGGGTTCGACTTGTTTGTACGCTTCGGGAGAACCTCCCGCCATTATTGAAAGTTTTGCATCTCTCGCTCCAACGTCTCCTCCGGAAACTGGAGCATCAACACTTTCACAACCTTTCATTTTTGCCGCTTCGTATATACGCTTTGCAATGGATGGCTTTGTTGTGGTCATGTCAACCAAAAGGGTTCCAGGTTTAATGTGTTTCAACAAACCTTGTTCACCAAAATACACCTCCTCTACGTCAGAGGGATGCCCTACAATGGTAAAAATTATCTGAGCTTTTTCTACAATGTCCTTTGGACTGTCTACTGGAAGTGCTCCTTCTGATACAAGCGGCTCTGTTTTATGTTTAGTTCTATTGTACACTAAGGTTTGTGAAGAAAGAGGTAAGATATGATGACACATCCAGCGTCCCATCACACCTGTACCTATCCAGCCGATTATAGGTTTATTCTGAGTATTTTGCATGAATTTTTCCTCCTAGATGTAACACTTGTGATTGTAATCGTACTCCAAATAGGAGTAAAAGAAAACACTTTAAACATTTGTTGCCTAGTATCCTGCGATGTGGTACATTTTGATCAGGTTAGGAGTACCATGACAGAAGATTCCAGAACCATACCACTAGATGAAGAAATCTCGGATATTGCCGATTTTTTCAAGGTATTTGGTGATTCTACACGGCTCAAGATTCTCTTTCTTCTCGATGTACGGGGAGAGCTCCCTGTGAATGCTATTGCTGAAACTTTGGGCATGCAACAATCGACTATAAGCCAGCAATTAAAATTGTTGAGAGCTTCTCGGTTAGTTAGACACCGAAAAGAGGGGAGAAGTATTCACTACAGCCTCAACGATAATCACATTGCCCGAATTCTGACTCTTGGTGTGGAACACTATGAGGAAACACTTGGTTAGTACTCAGATATCTTTTATTGTGTTCCTCACGTGCTTCGCCATTCATTTCGCATCAAGTTCCTTTGCTTTCAGCCAGTAGTGATGAGCCTGTAGCCGAATCCCATTGATATTGATGAAACCTTTACAGTCAACCGGCTGATATCCTCCAGAAACTTCCATACTTCCCAGTGCTTCGTTATATAATGAATAGGGGCTGGATACTCCTGCTCCAATAAGATTTCCTTTATATATTACTACTTTTGCAGTGCCGGTTATTAGTTCCTGACTCTTATTGAATGCTGCAGATAGAAAGTCAAATTCAGGGCTAAACCAATATCCGTTATAGATAAGTTCTGCGAATTTTGGCATGAGCATATCACGAAGATGCATAACTTCTTTATCCATGCAAATTCCTTCAAGATCTCTATGAGCAAACCAAAGTATTGTACCTCCAGGAGTTTCGTAAACACCACGACTTTTAATACCAACATAGCGATTTTCCACCATATCAACTCTACCAACAGCATTGTCATGTCCGATTCTATTTAAGTAGAGGAACATTTCCAATGGATTGGTAATCGTGGTTCCGTCGTTCTCATTAATAACTTTACAGGGAATACCGTCTTCAAAATCAATAGCAAGAACAGTTTCAACCTCAGGGGCATCCTGCGGAGCAACGGTATGAGAAAAAACTTCTGGAGGGCAGCGCAATGCAGGATCTTCAAGGATTCCAGCCTCATGGCTGATGTGAAGAATATTCTCATCCTCACTATATGGTTTTTTAGTAGAAGCTTTCACGGGAATTCCATATTTATCTGCATAGGCGATCATATGAGATCTACCTTCAAATTCTGCCAGCCATTCTGGATCTTTCCAGGGTGCAATGATTGCAACTTCAGGCATAAGAGCATAATAGGCAAGTTCAAACCGTACCTGGTCATTACCTTTTCCTGTTGCTCCGTGTGCTACGTAGGTCGTTCCCTCTTTTCTTGCGATTTCAATATGTCTTTTTGCTATGATAGGTCTTGCAATGGAAGTTCCTAACAAGTACTTTCCTTCATACATAGCATTAGCTTTCAGAGCATGAAAAATATAGTCGGTGACCAGTTCTTTACGTAAATCTTCCACATAAACTTTTGAAGCACCAGTTGCATATGCTTTCTTTTCAATTGCCTCAAAATCTTCGTCTTGACCTACATTGGCAACGTAAGCGATTACATCGAATCCTTTATTTGCAAGCCATTTTAAAATCACAGATGTGTCCAGACCACCACTGTATGCAAGAATAACTTTTTCTTTACTCATTGTATCACCTCTCGACGCTATTGCGTATATAATTACATGTAATATGGTGAATATTGCATAAAGATTAAATCTAATCAAGTGTTTTTTGTATAAATATGCATAAAGAGAATCGCCAAAAAATATTGAGTTGCCAGTGGTTTTGTTCAGTTACGTTCTTGAGAAAGTAAAGAATATTGCTGACTTACTTTTCAATTTTAATTAAATTAACGTGTTGCACCATTAGAAATTTCTTGAAGTTCAACCACAATATTATCATCACCTGTAAGTTCTGGAAGAGATAGATTATAATTTCGAAGATACGGAACATTTTCAAATTCTCTAAACAATTCAACAACAACTAAGTATTCATTAATTCGTGAGATGTCTCGAGGATCATATCGTAATATAAAGTTGACCGGAAAACGTTGGGGATTTTTTATTATTTGAGTGACGATGGGTGTTTTTTGGCCTGATGAAACTTGGGAGGCAACAAGTGAAATCTCCAGTCTCACACGAGAGGGAAAATAGAGATTGTTCGGATAGAAAACAGTTCCAGTAATAACCCTGTATGGAATACGTTGTATTTGGGTTTGTTGTTGTACACTCACTGCTGTAGTACAAGAAATAAACACAGCACACAGCGTGATACACAGGATGATGGAAATAATTGCTTTTCTACATGCTTGTTCAGTAATCACTTTTTTCCCTCGAGCTTACTATACTATACAGAAGAAGATTCGAGAAGATACATTACCGAAATCTAAATAATAAGGGCTTTATGTATACTTTTTCACTGAATATCCATTATAATGTATATCTATACATATATTATACAAAAATAAAAAATATTATGTTGCAAGTATACATTATCTGCTAGATGGAACTTCAAAGGTTGACACTTTGCAAAAATTGGCTTACATACTGTTATATTACAGGAGATGTGTGACTATGTTACAAATGCCATTCGTAAAACCTGGTGATGAAAAACAGGTACTTCTCGAACACGGGGTTCGACCGCTAAACCATAGAGTCGCAGTGTACAGGTATCTTGTCGAACATCAAAATCATCCTACTGCCGATGATATATATGCAGATCTTAAAAACCATATGGCATCGATTTCTCGTACCACAGTGTATAATGTTCTGAATCTTTTATGTGACCAGAATGTAGTTAAGAGAATTGCAATTGAAAAAAATGAAATGAGATATGATGCAAACATATCTAACCATATTCATTTTAAGTGCAAGGATTGTGGTGGAGTGTATGACCTTCATTCAGTTACCTTTCCTCAAGTCTCAGTTCCAGAAGGCTATTTCATTGAAGATGTACAAATAAATATTATCGGACTATGCCCAACCTGCGAGGCAATTGCATAAAATTTGTTTTAACTGACACCCGGATATTTCCTATACTTAGAGAAAAAGCCACCATCTACGATTGTAGAATGATGGCTTTCTTTTTACTTTTACCACAGGAATTAGAACATATTAGTTTCCCCGTACAATGTTGTAAAATAGTTCATATCCGTAGAGAAGATTTTATTCAAATTCGGAATAGATTTCTTATAGGATTCCAAGGTTCTCCAAAGGGTAAAGAATTCAGGGTCTTTTTCATAAGCTTCTGAATAGATTTGTGTTGCTTCCGCATCAGCTATACCCTTGATCCTCTCGGATGCCGCATACGCTTGGCTTATTATGCTTCGCTTGTCATTGTCAGTTTTTCCTACCCAACGGGCTAATTGCCCTTCACCATAAGAACGATACGCTTCAGCAATCTGATTTCTTTCTTTAATCATTCGCTGATACACGCTCTGAGTAAGATCATCACTATATCTGATCTGACGAATTACAATATCAATCACCTCAATACCAAATTCTGCGGTAAAATTACTTGCCATAGCAAGCATTTGCTGACTTAAACCTTCACGCCCAATTGAAATAGATTCCTGCTGGGTCTCAGTTTTGGTTAGGTTTCTCAGCTGTTCAGCATCTTCTAAACTCTCTACATTCTGAACTTGGTCCTCAATTCTTAAATTATTGATTTTATTCGTATTTCGCACAGCCTCATTCAAATAATTTTCACTTATGACTGTTCTTATAGTGGAATCAATAACATCATTTAATCTCATGATTGCATTGGGGAGAGTGTTAACAGACTGATAGAATAGGGCTGGATCAGTAATTTTCCAACGAGCAGTCGTATCTACCCAGATAAACTGGTTCTCTTTTGTTGGAATACGTTGCGCGTCTCCATCCCAGCTCATTATCTTTTTGGGATATTTTACGACCGTATCAACAAGAGGTACTTTAATTTTTAATCCAGCATCCATATGAGTGTTAACTATACGACCAAATCGCGTAATTACAGCTAACTCACCTTCTTGTACTACAAAAAGAGGTCCGAGTAGAACGAAGATAACAATGATGACAAGCAGTATTACCACAGTTGTAATTAATTTTTTCATAGGGTACCTCCCTGGGGACTGCTTAAATTGCTTAGGGGTAAGAAATTGTCCAACTCCTTATCAATCAGGGTAAGAGTGCCTGCATCTGCCTGATTCAAGATTTCTTCCATAGTTTCAATATATAAACGCCGTGCAGTAATCTCTTTACTTAATGAATAGGCCTCTAAGACCGATAAGAATCGTGCAACATCACCTTCTGCATTATTCACACGTTCTGCTGCATATCCTTCTGCCATTTGAATAAGCTGTGAAGCTTCACCTTGAGCTCTCGGGATTTCACGGTTATACCGTTCCTTACCTTCATTAATGAGTCTATTCATATCTTGGATTGATTTATTCACATCTTCAAATGCATCTTGCACCTCTCCCATCGGAGGAACAATATTCTGTAATTTTACTGTAACTATTCGTACGCCAAGATTGTAAGAGTCAAACGCTTTCTGCATTCGTTCCTGCGATTCAATCTCTATACCGGTTCTTTCACTCGACATGATTGCGAGTATAGGTAAATCACCCACAAGTTGATTGATTACACTCTGACTAATATCGCGAATCGTTTTATCCCTTTCTTGAACATTAAATAACCACTTAGCAGGATCTTCAATCCTGTATTGGATAATCCACTGTACATCTACAATATTCAAATCACCAGTTAACATAATGGACTCGCCAGCTGAAGAACCAGATGGAGTAGCCATGAAGCGTGATTCATATGATTGAAGTGAATCACTCTGTCCAAATGTCATTGTTTGAACTACTCGAGTAGGAATATTGTAGTTTCTATCTATTCCCAATGGTAGTTTTGTTTGCAGTCCTGGTCCAACAATTCTATTGAATTTGCCGAATCTTAACACTACAGACTGCTCCGTCTGATCCACAACAAAAAAGCTGCTCATAACAAGAATGAACAGTATCACAACAGCTACAGCTGCTATGATAAGTTTTGGACTAATGTGGAATGGATTTCGGGACGATGCTCCCGTATTGTTCATTGCATCTCCTCCTTACATAAAGGGCACTAGGTACCCATACACCAAATGTAACTTAGATGAGATACAACGTCAATGAACCTTGGTATATGTATATCGTTACATCACCAAGTCCATATGATTGAAAAAAGGTGTGTTCATAGGTATAGTAATACACATGAAAAAACGTTTAGTGACCTCAGCACTACCTTATGTTAATAATATTCCTCACCTTGGGAATCTTCTTCAGGTTTTATCTGCAGACTGTTTTGCCAGATTCTGTAGATCAAAAGGTTATGAGACTCTGTATATCTGTGGAACAGATGAATATGGAACAGCGAGCGAGACTCGTGCACTTCAAGAGGGTGTTGAACCTCGTGCATTGTGCAATCGGTATCATGTAATTCATAGAGATATCTACGAGTGGTTCGAGATCCAGTTTGATTCATTTGGTCGTACCAGCAGTGAAAAGCAGACAGAAATTGTTCAAGATATCTTTAAGAAGGTTGACGCAGCAGGCTATATCCGTCCTGCTGAGATTGAACAACTCTATTGTGAACATGACCATAGATTTCTAGCCGACCGGCTCGTGGAAGGTACGTGCCCTAAGTGTGGATCTGAGGGAGCTCGAGGTGATCAGTGTGATACCTGTGGATCGTTACTTGATCCAACAGATCTTATTGAACCGGTCTGTGGTGTTTGTAAAAATACTCCGGTTCTTAAAAGGACTAAACATCTCTATATTGATTTACCCAAGGCATTACCATTACTCGAAACATGGCTCAACACTGCCTCTGTAGAGGGGTTTTGGGCTCGTAATGCTATCCAAACCACAAGATCATGGATACGTGATGGATTAAAGGAACGTGCAATTACTCGAGATTTAAAATGGGGTATACCTGTACCAAAAGAGGGCTACGAAGACAAAGTTTTTTACGTATGGTTTGATGCTCCGATTGGATACATCTCAATCACTGCTGCCTTCACAGAAGATTGGAAATCATGGTGGCATAATCCAGAAGAGGTAGAGCTTTATCAATTTATCGGAAAAGATAATATTCCTTTTCACACGGTAATTTTTCCAACAACCCTTCTTGCAACACAAGAGCCGTGGACTCTTTTACACCATATGTCCTCTAGTGAGTATTTGAATTATGAGGGTGGAAAGTTTTCAAAGAGTAAGGGTCTTGGTGTGTTTGGGAATGATGTGCAAGAGACTGGAATTCCTGCTGATGTTTGGCGTTTCTACTTATTCTACAATCGTCCAGAAAAAGCAGACGTACTTTTTACATGGAAAGATTTTCAAGAAAAAGTAAATGGTGAATTGATTGGTAATCTTTCAAACTTGGTTCATCGAACACTTACTTTTATTCATAGATTTTATGACGGAAAAGTTCCCGAAGGGACAATAGACAGTACCCTTAGTAAAGAAATTATTGAAAAAGAATCAGAAATTGATGATCTTTTAGAACATGCGGAACTACGCGAGGCTCTTCGAAAAATATTTGCACTCTCATCTGTGGGAAATAAAGCTTTTCAAGATGGAGAACCATGGAAGATGCGAAAAGAGCAACCAGAGCAGACCGCGACCTTATTAAGAACTCTTCTCTATTTAATACGAGATCTTGGTATTCTTATTCGCCCGTATGTTCCTCAAACTGCTGAGAGACTGCTCAACTTTGTAGGAAATACCCATGCACAATGGAGTGATCTAGGAACTTTCACCGGAATTGGTGAACTTCAGAAACCAGACTATCTTTTTAGTAAATTAGAAGACGAATTGATTGAAAATCTGCGTATACGGTATGCAGGAAGTCAAGAATCACGTCTTGAGGAGAAAGAACATATGATTGAACAAGAAGAGAAACTAGATTCTCCTGCATCAGTATTCACTCAGAAAGTTACTTTAAAAGTGAGCAAGATTATTGATGTGCAGCGTCATCCCAACGGCGATAAGTTGTATATTTTACAGGTCGATACAGGTAAAGAGGAACCTACAACAATAGTCTCGAGTATTGTTCCGTTCTACACAGAGGAACAATTATTACATAAACATATCGTTCTAGTAGAAAATTTGAAACCTGCAAATTTTAGAGGAGTTAAAAGTAGGGGGATGCTATTAGCAGCTAGTGATCCTGAAGCTGAAGCTCATACTACATGTGAAGTATTGTTCGCGGATCAATTTCCTGTAGGAACTGAATTGCTTCCTGAAGGGTTTGAAAAACCAGAAGCTCCAAGAAGTCAGGTTAAGGCCGATCAATTTTTTTCAATGCGCTTATATACTGAAGATGGTGTAGTAAAAATCGATGGATGTCCAATTCAATCCGAAGATGTTCCTTTGGTCGCATTAACATATGTACATGGAGAGGTAGGCTGAATCGATGATTACTACCAGAGTAGAGAGGGTTGGATTGGATCAGTTGGATGCAGCTTGGAATCCTTTCCAGAGTCATTACTGGGCTCAGGTTAAGCGACCTTCAGGATGGAGGTCGTTTGCTTTCCGTGTTACTCTCGAATCTGTAGAACATATAGAATCATTTGTAATACTTGTCTTAGTCCGTAAACTTTTTTTTCGGACCAGGCTTGCATACATTCCGTTTGCTCCACCGATACACAATTCTTCGTTCGATGTGAGCAGTAAGCTGATACATGTTGCTTTACACTTAAAACCATTACTTCCAAAAGGAACACTATTGGTCCGTTTCGATCTCCCGTGGGGTGAGCCGAATGATCCTTCAATTCCAATGGTTAACGGTAAACATGTACGTGCTTGCAGAAATTCGGTACAACCTGAGGGAACAGCTAGAATAGATCTATCTGCTGGAATTGAACAGGTGAGGTCGAATTATCGAGAAAGAGCAAGACGAAATATTAGAAAAGCAAAATCTCATGGAATAGTTGTTAGAGTCTGGAATAAAAGTGATGAAGCTTTTACCATGTGGTATCAAGTATACGTGGAAACTGCTAAAAGAGATGGCTTTTCGGCAAGGTCTGCCACATATCTCAGGAATATTCTTAACCAAAATAATTCAGATGTTATCGGTAGACTCTATTTGGCATATCTTGGAAAGAAAGTAATGGGCGGAGCAATAATTATTGAGTCGAAAAATGTTGCCCTTTACTTGTACGGAGCCTCTTTAAGAGTTGAAGGCAGTTCTCCATCTTATGTCTTGCAAGATTTTGCACTACAGGAAGCTTGTTCCCGCGGATGTCTCACCTATGATTTTTACGGTATCAGTGGTCCCGGTAATCGAGGTATGCATCTTGCAGGATTACGGTTGTTCAAACGAGCATTCGGAGGTTATGTTTGTTATCGAGCTCCCTCAGTTGACTATGTCTACAAACATTTTTTTCGGTTTTTATACGTTAAGCTTGAAAATATCCGGTATTCGATGAATAGAAAACGCCAGCCTTCCAGAATGTCTCAGCAATTTACCGTTGGTAATGAAGAATAGGCTATACCTGCTCCGATAAATCAAGAAATAGTTGTCTGAATTGATCTCCACGGTCAAATTCATGTTTGAATAACCCGAATGATGCTGATCCAGGTGATAAAATAACCGCTACATTAGGGAGCATGGCTGTATCTGCCTGAGCTCTTTGATGTGCTGTCTCGAAAGCTTCTTGCATTGAATTGTATGGCCCATAATAGGCGATACCTTCTCTTTGAAGCATTGGTATAAGTTTATTGACGGTAAAACTACCGTTAAGCAAGTATACAGCGGATGCTCCCATTACAGCATTGAGCATCCCATCGGGTCGCAGATTTTTATCGGTTCCACCGCATATAAGATGATATGCCCACGGAAGACTCCCACATGAAAATGTTACAGCTTCAGGAATGGTCGCTGAAGAATCGTTTATATAGACTACGTGGTTCTTGATTCCCAGTTGTTCCTGACGATGCGGAACACCTCGAAAGGTAACTAGAGCCTGTGTAAGCTGCTTTACGCCGATTCCGAGACTTCTACATATAGCCCAAGCCGTTCTTGTACGTATGCTGCATTTTTCAGCACCGGAAAAACTTTCAGTAATTCTTACATTTTTTGAGCGAATATCAGAAATTTCCAAAGTTTCTCTATACAGTGAAGAAGGAACAATCATACGTGTATTTCGGGATCCAAATAATAACCATTTATCATCCTTATATGATTTAAAATCGGCATATCTGTTTAAGTGATCTGGGAAAAGTGAAGTAAGTGCAACAAGTCTAAAATCTGGAGCAGTGTAGGTCATGGTTGTATACAAATCACGAATTTGCCAGCTCGACAATTCACATACCAAATATTCAGGCAATGCTTTTCCTAGATGAAGTCTGCGTTCAAAATCTGCTAACACAGAAAATCCACTAATACCCATGTTTCCCATCTGTACAGCTTCATGGCCAGCGAAATTCAAGATATGCGTTACTGCAGCTACAGTAGTAGTTTTTCCCTTAGTTCCTGTGACACCAATTTTTTGAATAGAATCAACTATAGGAGAAGACATGAGATATGAAATGTCTGTTGTGACCTTCTTTGCTAGTTTAAGAAATGTGTTATCTGGATTGACTGCTGGATTCTTTACCACTAAATCTGCCCAGGAAAAATCTTCTTCTCGATGTTTTCCTAACGTGAGAGCTGCACCACGATTTAGTAGCATATCTACCGGGTTTCCCAACTCTTCCTTCGTTCGCATGTCTGTAATGCGAACTTCATCACCATGATCGAGAAAATAACTTGCAGAGGCAAAGCCACCACCAAGAGTCCCCAACCCAAATATTAACACCCTCATAATATGTATATTGTAACGAGGCTCGGTTTATGAGACAAGCCAAATCTGAGAAAAATGAAACGAATTCATTGCCTACTTGACGTTCTTCACCTAAGCAGGCATAATGGCACGGTAATTACAAATTTTTATGGATATCTTAACGATTAAGGAGCTCTATCGTGCCTTGTGGAAGAAAAAGAAAGAAGCATAAGATTGCTACTCATAAGAGAAAGA
>CAZTUL010000015.1:0-2845 GCA_964616275.1 uncultured Spirochaetaceae bacterium
GTCTATACGAGAAATCGCACCTATTTTCTTGGATTTGCACTCGGGGCTCTAGCTGCCGCATGTGGTGGTATATTAAGAAACCAGTTCGCAATATTTGCCCTTTTTCCTAACCTTCCCTACATCCTGGTGAAGAAAACTCAGATTATTTCACTGTTTCTTGCTGGAGGTTGGTTTATCTGGGCCTGTATTCACACACACCAAGTCACTAAAAGATGGCAAACTCAAAGTATTCGCCTCTTTCATCGGTTATGTGTAGTACTCTCTGGTGTTTCTCTTCTAGTTCCGTTCCATCTTATGTATTGGTTTGCCATAATCTTCTTTCCGCTCATTACCTTATTGATGGGATTGCTCATGTATAATCGGGTTATCAGTCTGTGGAGCGTCGAACTTGAAACTAACATGAGGTGGAAAATTACAAAACTTTTCGCAGATAGTATACTCACCTATGGAATAATCCACGACTTTCTTAATATCACACGAGGAACTTACAATATTCAAATGCTCCCTTACACCGTATTTGTGTATGTGAGCATTTATTCGATGGTATTGTGTAAAGATTTTTTCACCTCTCTTCAGCGTAACCAGGAGGCAAAACAGCACATAATGGCAGCATGGGAGCAGGCTCGCAAGAACCTTGCCTCTGACCTGCATGATGGAGTAATACAGCTTACACATGGCCTTGAATATATGGCAGAGGGAGCCCTTCAGGCAGGAACGTATGATGAACACCTCCTTGAGAGAATTCAAAGTACGGCACAGCAGATAAGCTCAGAATTACGGGCAACTATCGATACCCTCAACCCTTCAAGATTCGAGAGTACCGGGTTCAGTCAAGCTGTTGAATCCCTTGCAAATCGGATACAAGATACGTATGGAATCTCGGTACACACACAGATATCCTTGGACGATAAAGAGATTCCGATTCATCTGCACAATACTCTATACTACAGCATTCATGAGGCGGTTTCGAATGCAATTCGTCATGCAAGAGCGACCTACATAGAGATTTCTTGCACTTTGGATGATGATAAGATAGTATGTTACGTTAAAAATGATGGAGTAGAGGACAAGAGTCCTCCAAAAATAAAACCGGGCCATGGGTTGGATATTATGCGGTATCGTGCGGAGGCTGCGGCAGGTTCCTGCTGTATAACTCTCACTGAGAACCACTGCTTCCGTGTTGAAGTACGTGTCAAGAGGATCACAAGTACATGATTTCGGTAGTAATCGTAGATGATCATGCCATTATCCGGGAAGGGTTAAAGGCAATTCTTTCTCATAGTCCAGATATTTCGATTTGTGGTGAAGCGGGGTCACTTGTTGAACTCCAGCAGGTACTGGCTACCTGTTCTCCCTCAGTAATTTTGCTAGATCTCTCTATGGAACATGAAGAAAGTGGTTTTACTGCCCTTAAAATGATTCAAGAATATTATCCTACCATTTCGGTAATCATAATTTCTGTACTCTCACAGGTGAACATCGTACGTCGTGCTCTATCGCTCGGAGCAAAGGGGTATGTTGCAAAACATGAGGCTGCGTCGCATATTCTCAAGGCTCTCCAGGCTGTAGCTTCGGGTGAAATCTATGTTACCCCAGAGACCATCCGTGATCTTTTTGCAGGTGACCAGCCGGTACCAGATGAGGTTCCAACGACTCATGAGCAGTTAACTCGGAGAGAAGAGGAGATAGTGAATCTTATCGGCTCGTGGTACTCCACAAAAGAAATCGCCACGATGCTCAACATCAGTCACAGTACAGTAGGAACTCACATTGAGAACATCAAAGCAAAATTGGGTGTAGTATCGAAACATGAACTGGTTCAGATTGCCATTGCTCACACAAAAAAGTGAGCCAATTCTCCTACACCTCCAACTCTATCTCTTTTCAAAATCAATCATCAGGGAATGTAAATATTGGGTGAGGCAGTTGTACATTGTCGGTTAAGTAGGGGAACGAAGAATTTTCATCGATGTCCCAGACACTTGAAAAATCCCAATTTGCAAATGTAGCTTCCTGCTTCATTTGATCCAGTGCCCTGGGTGTCCCCTTCACAATTTGGGTGCTTGTGTTTCCCGTATACAAGTATTCTACGTAATGGTAGCAATCAGTTGGAATAGTAGTTGAGGCTGATCCGATTATTTTTCCCCACGTAGTTCCTGATTCACCATTATTGGAGGTAATTTTAGAGACCACATAACAATCGGAAATAGTAATAGTATCCCCCTCTGACGACTTGCCTCCAATAAGACCACCAAGCGTTCCATTAGCACCCCTAATCTCCCCTACAAAGTAGGTTGAATCAAGTGTAACCGAAGAAGCTTGGCTCCACCCTATCACACCACCCGTATACGAACCATACTCATTTCCAGAGGCAATAATCTCACCTGTGGCAAACGTATGCTCAATAGATACTGGGGCACTCACCTGCCCTGCAATACCGCCAATGCTTCGTATACCAGCAAGGTCTACATATGCACCACAGTAATCAACATTTGCATCTAAGATTCCAACCAATCCACCAATATTTTGTGTTGATGCAGCAGTAATGGAACCTTCTACTGAACAGTTCTCAATGTCACCGGAAGTATAACTTGCAAGAAGTCCTGTACTACCAACGTCTGCATCACAGGAAATTATGGCATCCACCAGCGTGATATTTTTAATCACCACCGAATCGACAGCTTGAAGTCGATCGAACAAACCTCCTCGCATATTTGTGACACGCATATTACTAATCTCATACCCGCCCCCATCATACGTTCCCATAAAGGTGCCTGGAACTGAGGGATTATCTTCGTCATATCCAATTGGAACCCACTGCCCTTCATTAAAACCGGCAAGATTA
>CAZTUL010000015.1:2945-37697 GCA_964616275.1 uncultured Spirochaetaceae bacterium
AGATTACTATCAGCCCTACTGGATACACATATTTTTTCATTACGATAACCTCGTTTTAGAAATCTTCACAAAAATTGTAAGAAGTAGTGTGCGATGTTCATAGTAGGATTATTTGCCATTTTTCTAGCAAAATCTGCTACTAAATAGTAGTGGCCTTTTTACAAAATTCTGGTACTCTGTGGGAGGAGGAAGCGTTATGCAAGACATTACAGTATTATCGCTTGGCGGTTCGATTATTGTTCCCCAAGCCGTTGACCACATGTTTTTGAAACAATTTGTTGCCGCTATGGAAGCACATCTGAAAGCCTATCCTGAACATAAGATTATCCTGGTTACCGGTGGTGGAGCTACAGCTCGAACATATCAGCAAGCTTATAAGGAAATCATAGAACACCCCGATTCTGATTTGCTGGATTGGCTTGGTATCGTAGCGACGCACATAAACGGGACGCTGGTTCGCACTCTTTTCTCCCCATATTGTTCCGATCCATTGGTTATCGACCCTACCGCACCCATTGCATTCTCAGGAAAAATCCTCGTTGCAGCCGGATGGAAACCCGGTTTTTCTTCCGATACCGATGCCGTATACCTCGCAAAACGATTTGGTGCACACCGTGTTATCAACCTCTCAAATATTGCAAAAGTCTATACAGCAGATCCAAAAAAGGATCCTGCCGCTGTTCCATTGGACAGTATCAGTTGGCCGGAATTCCGAAATATGGTGGGCGACACCTGGGTCCCCGGGAAAAACGTCCCATTTGACCCCATTGCGTCAAAAGAGGCACATGAAGGAAACTTACAGGTAATCTGTGCTGACGGGCGAAACATTGAGAACACCTTCGCAATCTTGCGGGGAGAACTTTTCGAGGGAACTACCATTGGGTAGCGTGCTGTTGCCACGCCTCTTTTAGAGAAAGAAAACTCGGTAAGGGATCTGCAAATGATTCTGGGAAGGGATTGGCACGGGTAAAATCGGGAATCCAGGGGATATTATCGCCCAATTCCTGCATAAATCCATGCTCAATCTCCAATTCTTCAAGCAAATCTACCAAGTACGCGTAGGTCTGCTTGTCAACTTCAGGTAACATCACATTACCTTCAGGTGGAACAAACTGCACCATAAGAGAAAGCCAGGCAGCATCTTTCGCATTACGTGCATACCAACGGAGAACCTCTTCAGTGGCATGCAAAGTCCCGGGAAAGAGCAAGTGACGAACAATGGTTCCACGTATCCCCTGCTCTGTCTCGTAGGTTTCTGGATGACGCTCACAAATAAAGGTAATCACTGTCTCAATATAATCGGAATACTTTGCAGTTCCGCAGAAAGTCGCTGCAACCGAACGATCAAGCGTCTTCAGATCAATCAGGTAGGTATCAACAAGTGAATCAATCATCTTCAGAGCTTCAATCGACTCAAATCCCGAGGAGTTCCACACCACTGGAAGTGAAAAACCCCTCGTTCTCGCTTCTATAATTCCATCCCGAATAGCGGGAATGAAGTGTGTTCCCGTCACCAAGTTTGCGTTTGCTGCCCCCATCGCTTCGAGATCGAGTAGGGTCTCTACAAATTGTTCATGTGATATTGGAATGCCAAAAGTCGAGTTTCTGCCACTGATCTGACAGTTTTGGCAATACGTACAATGAAGCGGGCACCCAGAAAAGAAGACAGTTCCGGACCCATGTGTTCCAATAAGCGGAGGTTCCTCACCACGATGTAACCCGACCCATGCAATTCGCATAGTATCTGATTCTCCGCAGATTCCCAACTCTCCTTGACTCCTATTTACCAAACAGGCATGAGGACACAACGAACACGAGTTATACCCAATTTCTTGCTCATGCATACGCACAAGACCTCCTCTCTGCTTGACCGTTGCGGCTAAATATACCATGTTTATCACTATGGGACTACGTAATTATCTCAAGAACCGTGAACTCAAACGACTCGCAGAAGACCGCTACATTCTCTGCCTCGATGGTGGAGGAATGCGTGGGGTAATACCGGCAGCAATCCTCACAAAAATTGAGACCGTCCTCAGGTCTCTCGGTGATGATCGACCACTGTATTCCCACTTTGATCTCATTAGCGGAACCAGTACTGGAGGGCTTATTGGACTTGCCCTCACCAGCCGAAATCGTGATGGATCTCTCCTTTCGGTGAACCGAACATCTACTCATGCACCATCAAAGGACGGAACTACTGAAATGCCTGCTGCTTCGTTTGATCCGGGACCCGATATTGCACGAATCTTGGATATTTATATTACCTACGGCAGTATCATATTTCCCAGAAGCCAATCACTCTTTCAATTGCAGATGATCGGTCAGCTCTTTACACATAAGTACGATGACATTTCATTTAATCAATTACTGACCAATATTTTTGGTAATGCACGTATGGAGGATGCATTGACTCCGACCATGGTGGTCACCTATGACTATGGCAACGACCGCCCGTATATTCTATCAAGTTATAAAACTCAGCAGGTTCCGATTCGCATTGCAGCACGAGCGACCAGTGCTGCTCCTACCTATTTCTCCCCAACTACAATCTATGATCCCGATCAAAAAAGATCGATCTCACTTATCGACGGCGGTGTAGTTGCAAATAACCCGGTTCTCTATGCGTACAAAGAGGCAAAACGACTCTATCCCGATGCTAAACGATTTCATGTACTATCATTAAGCACCTCCAGTGCTCCATACAAACTTAACCCGGAACGTACAGGCAATGGGGTCATGAGCTGGCTCGATCCAGCTAAGGGTGCTCCTATCTACAAAATATATGCCTCGTCACAAATGAACACATCCAATGAGATAGCAGCAGCAATCGGTGACCTGGAGTATGTGAGAATTCATGGCGACTTAGAAAGAAAAATTAAACTCGACGATACCGATCCAGAGGTACTGAATCACATGATTCAGGCGGCAGAAAAGATTTACCAATCCCACGAGCAGGAAATTCACCGTTTCTGTACTCACATGGTACAAAGGAAGATGCATCCTCCACGACCGATTACACGAAATCTAAACTCCGAGAAGGGAAGCAGATGAGTCTCATGAGTCCACAACAACAGGTGCTGGAGAATCATATGCGTGCCCTCTGCGATGATCTTGATCATTTTCTTGAGGACACATTCGGTAATCGCTATCCATTGCATCCCAACAGACCACCCCGGGGGAAAGCTGCACGGGTAGCATACGATGGTCTGTTCAGTACCGGAACAAAATTCACCTTAGGGTATGGCAGTGAACACGGTAGAGGCTATTTAGTCGACATAGAAATATCTACATTAGAACGGGTGCCTCCTGTTGATAGACAAGAGATAGAACATGCTGCAATTACATTTCTTCGGGAACAACTCCCAATCCACTTTCCTAAACGGAAACTCACAGTGGTAAAAGATGGCAAGGTGTATAAGATAATTGGTGATTTCTCTCTCGGCTAAACAATCACGCCATAAGCATCCAGAAGATTGCATACACGAACAGAAGATTCCTTGAGCAGAGACGAAAGCGATGCTGCTCGTTCGCCACTCCACGTATCACTGACTGTGCGGATAATAGATATTGGTGTATGTGCTTGTCGAGCAGCCGCAACCATAGCGTAACTTTCCATATCTATTGCAGTGAGGTGCAATGTATCACGCATCCAAGGCATAGAAACACTATCTGCAGAGGTTGAGAACCGGTCGGCACTGCCTAGAGTCCCCGATTGCCACACGCGAACTCCCTCCCAGGTGTCTACACCATCATGAGGCCATCGCACCAAAGAGTCTACCGGAAGTGCACCAATGCGCTCTTTGGTTCCCGAGAACGTCACCCCTCTTTGAAGCCCGAATCGACGCAAATCCATACCGTAATGTATTACCGTTGATGGGATAATCAAGGCCCCTACAGCCACCTCCGGTGAAATAGCACAACAGCTCCCCACACCTACTACCCACTGCGGATGAAAACGAACGATAGCTTCATAGGTGTTCAAAGCAGCTTGAATCAATCCAACACCCACAGGAACAGCTATCATGGGAGAGTTTTCTGTAAGTAGCTGAGGGGGATGGTGCACATCTTCTATAATTGGACAGTTCAAGTTCTGAAGCTCTGCCGTTGATGATGCAACCATGAGAATCATGGAAAGACCTCTACCAGATCTCGCATGATATACTCTACTGCAACGCCATTTCTCACTGGTACATGGGCATGCCACGAAGCATGCACCGCCTTGCTCACCAAAGCAGAAGCTTGCTCAACAGCTGAGACAAACGGCAGCTCACGTACCAGAAGAGCACAGAGAATACTTGCGAACAAATCGCCACACCCGGGGAACGACACGGGAGCATACGATTGACGAAATGTGTGAACGCTCTGTGTATGATTATCCCAAGCAACTACAATGCCATCGGAGTCATCCATTACACTGGTGATAGCTACCTGTTCTGGGCCAAGAGTGCTCAACCGTCGAGCCCACTCGCCAGCATGATCAACTGAGAGATTCGCATCGAAGGGTTCTCCTAACAGGAGTGCAGCTTCAGTAACGTTCGGAGTAATTACATTTGCCATAGTAACAAGGTGCTTCATACGATTCATGAGATCAGAGGTCATAGGACCGTAGGGCTTCCCCTGATCCCCCATAACCGGATCTACAAGCACTATCGGGTTTTCGCCTCGTTCTCGCTGCCATGTAATGAAAGCATCCACCGTGTCAATCTGGTGCTGTGATCCGAGAAATCCCGAATATATCGCGTGAAATGTGAGGTTCAACGTTTTCCAATGTGCGACTATAGCCTCCATAGTATCGGTGAGATCCTCATACGCATACCCCTCAAAGCCGTCTGTCTGCGTTGATAGCAGTGCAGTGGGAAGAATCGAAGCTTCCACCTGTAATGCAGCGAGTGTGGGGATGACTATAGTCAGTGAGGACTTTGCATGACATGAGAGATCGTGAATCGCAGCTACCGTTTTCATCTGGCTCTACAGTACCAGTCTTGCCGTCTGGAGACAAGGGGGATATACTCGCTTCAGGAGGCAAGTATTATGCTTTACACCGATACCAACACCGGCTTTCCTATTGCAGATATTGCAATAGATCCGCTGCAGGGACCATTACCTACAACCGAAGAACTTGAAATGGAATATAAGCGGATGATAATCAGTGCCTCGGGATGGCGAAAGGTGTTCGCTCAATCGAAAGATGAAGAAGATGCAGCACCGGAAATTTCCCTAGTGGACCGCTATCTTATCGCACTAGCCACTGAATCCTTTTATCGTGAACGTAATCCAAAGAAAGTTCTTGTGGGAATTGATACTCGGCCTACTGGGCCGGCAATTGCCAATATTGTGAATCGTATATTACTCGCTCACGATGTAGATGTGCGCTACCTGTTCATTACCGCTGCTCCAGAAATCATGGCATACAGCAGCTACCAAAAACAGGCTCAATTCTTCTACATAACCGCCAGTCATAATCCTATTGGGCACAATGGATTTAAATTTGGTTCTGCTGGAGGTGTTTTCGACTCAATCGAAGCCACACAGATCATCGCCACATTCAGAACCCTAATCACCGATCCCGAATCTCCTGCACTTGTGCAGCGTCTCAGTGCATCAGTTTCACCTGAGCGGTATGGCATCGTACTGAATCACTGTGCATCCGAGAAGAGTGAGGCTCTTGCTGCCTATGAACGGTTGGTACTCGATATTGCTGCCGATTCAGAGGATGAACTGGATTATGGAGATCTTATTGCCCAGCTTCGACACGAAATTTCACAGCACCCTATAGGGATTGTGGGAGAGTTGAATGGCAGTGCCCGCAGTGTAAGTATAGACAAGGAGTTTCTTTCGGGACTGGGTATTAAAACCCATTTTGTGCATAACCTTCCTCGAGATATCGCTCACGCAATCATCCCGGAGGGAGAGAATCTTGAACTCTGTAGAACTATCTTGCAAGAGGCACATCAAAAAGACCCCGCATTCATACTGGGATATGTACCCGATAATGATGGAGATCGGGGCAACATTGTCTACTATAACGAAAACACACATACCACACATATTCTCGGTGCACAGGAACTATTTGCCCTCGTGGCTACTGTCGAGCTATCGCTGTCCAAAAGAGATGCTGTCCCGCAGGCAATCGTGGTAAATGGACCTACATCGCTCATGATAGATGCAATTGCTGATCGGCTGGGTGTCTCAGCCTTCCGTGCCGAAGTTGGAGAGGCCAATGTGGTAAGACTTGCACAACAGGTACGGTCTCGCGGGTACTCGGTACGTATTCTAGGAGAGGGCTCCAACGGAGGAAATATCACCCATCCAGGAAAAGTTCGTGATCCACTCAATACCTTGGTGTCACTCATTAAACTTCTCAGTTCTCCTGAACGGTTTGCTTCCATCACCGGTATGCCATTGCCTCCACATACATCTCCTACACTTTCAAGAGCTTTAGCTGCTCTACCGCAACGGACTATCACTGGTGCATTCTCGCGAGAGGCTATCATGCAGATTACCTCACATAATCATGGCGACCTGAAAGCAGCATATGAGAGACTGTTTGTAATCGACTATGCACAACGCTCGGATGAGTTGGAAAATACATTCAGCATCTGTGGCTGGAGAGAGGAGCAGACCGAAGGAACCTCATGCAAAGAAGGAATGGGTCCAGATTTTCGTACTCCACCTATGCGTGGAGGTCTAAAAATTATATTCAGTAATGCACTAGGAGACGATACCGATTTTATTTGGATGCGTGGGAGCGGTACAGAACCCGTATTTCGTATTATGGCCGATGCCTTAGGACACGACCAAAAACGTCACGACTACCTTCTTTTTTGGCACCGTGACCTTATTGCCCGTGCAGATGCAGAAATTTCTTCACAAAAGAGTTCTTCAGATTAACGACAGTCCAGCTACTGCAGCTCCGATTGTCGGTGAATTATCGAGATGGATGAACTGAACATAGCGATGGTGCTTCCTGTGTAAAAATTCAGTCACATAGTATTCGGTATAGCGTGCCAGATTCTTCGTCTTGTAGTAGGTCGTCCCATCGGCATTAATACAGATAGGATATCGCGGCTGGGTTCCGTACCCTGTTTTTAACACAGCAGCACTGAGATTTACTGCAGTCAACTTCGCTGCTCGTGCAATGATTGCATCCAGTATGAGATACAGAGCCGTAGCATCAGTTTCATGATAAATGCAGGACACTAGATCATACGAAAGATTATGAGGCATCTCAAGGTAGTTGCTCATGCGGGTAGTGTTCATTGGATACAGTGTATAGAACCGCTCAGCAAATTCCTCAGAAAGAAGGCGCTCAGCAATAGCCTCCTCAATAACAACTTGGCTGAACGAACCGAGGTAGGCTCCGCTGATCATCTTTTCAAAGTGATAATTCTCCGGTTGTTTTGTACTATCCATAAATCGCCTGTCGAGCTCTCCTGGGACTATGTCATAATTCCCCGACTCAACGTTAATTATCTGACTTCCGCTGGTAAGTTCAGGTAACTTCCCAATCGCATCATTACGTTCTACATAAGCGGTGTTCGTACCGGTACCAAGTATGAAGCCAATATAGCCATCGTACAAAGTGGAATCGGGAGAGGCTTTTCCCGCAAGCAACGTAGCGACCGTATCGTTCACGACTGCAACCCGCTTGTTCGATACATCATGTCCCCTTCGTGCAAGTTCTGCCATGAGAGACTTCCCAACCGGCATACCTATGACCTCAGGAGCTTTTACCTCCTTGGAAAAGACAAGCGGTATACCATCACCCTGTTCAGTAATCTCGGCTGCATACGAAAAACAGAATCCAATGTTGTCGCTCTCATGAATGAGCGGCTCAACCTGGTCGGCTAGAGTTGAGAAAAATTCCCGTGCTGAAACCTCCCGCTGTACTCCGGGCATCCCACTTTTTGTGAAGGAGGAGATGGTGGGTTTCAAATCTTCATCGAAGCTTACCACACAGGTGCGAAAATTAGTCCCACCGGCATCGAGCACTATAACCTTCTTTCCTGTCTCAATATTGGTATCTGCCTGAGTGTAGGTAGGGATCATGGCAAGCGAGCCAGCTCCTTTCGCTTGCAGTCCAACTTCCATCTCTTTGAGAAAATCATCACAACATGCGTGCATATCCAGTGTGTCCGGTGCGATTTTCCACTCGTGGAGAAACGACTCAGTTCGTGCGACTATCTGTTTCATCTTAGCCCCCAAGGGTATGTGGTCTCTCTATATTAGGCTACCATACGGCATCTGTCCAGCTTGTATACACTACAAAACAAGCTTGAGCTGTTCTGTAATATCAACTCCCGTGGGAACCGGAAAGAGTGATTGAGCCACAGAAAGAAAGTCCTCGCCATCTGCCCGTATTTCAATCGGGATGATTGAGGATGCTGCGGGGCCTTCCAGAGGAATGATAAACGAGAACGTGAGAGTGAAAGGTTCTGTGATTCGTGAACCCGCAACAATAACGCTTCCGGATCCCTCGTAACGAAATGGATAGGGAGCTGCAAGTCGAATTGCATCCATAGTACCGGTAAGGATGACTTCACCCTCCATGAGTGCCTGAGGTCGTAAATAGGCAACCATCTTATTATAATCGGGAATAACCCTGATTACCGAAGTAAATAAAGCCTCTAGAAATCCCATCTGCCGCGGAGCTGCGGGCGGAGGACTCTCAAGCACTACTCTTCTCAGATATCCGATATCTGCTTTATCCATAGTAAGTGAAAACTGTGAGAATGTAGCATCCGATACAAACTGAGCAGTCTCAAAAGAGGGAATATCAGAGAGGTGGCTCGAAGCCGTTGTCGCGGCACTAGCCACTAGGAGTGATTGAAGTGCCACCTTTACCTCGTTATCCTGAGGAACAGCAGATAGCCCCGAAATCATACATACAAGTAACAGAAATACGATGAACACGTTCCTTTTCGGCATGCGTAAGGACCTCTTGGAAGATGGGATAGGACGGTATATACCTGTCAAAATAAACAAGACTATGCTACATTGGTAACATGAAACACAGCGAAACTTTCTTCTGGTATGATCTGGAAACTTTTGGATTGAATTCCCGGTATGATCGAATCGCACAATTCGCTGGAGTGCGTACCGATTTTAACCTGAACGTCATTGAAGAACCTGTGATACTCTACTGTAAATTGAGTGATGACTATCTCCCGGATCCACTCGCTTGTGCAATTACCGGAATTACTCCACAAGAGGTACAGGAGAAAGGTCTGATTGAACGGGATTTTATTTCAAGAATCAACTCACTGTTCAGTGAACGTGGTACGTGTGCTGTCGGGTACAATACTATCCGGTTTGATGATGAATTCATTCGCAATGCATTATTCAGGAACTTCTTTGACCCCTACAAGAGAGAGTACGATGAAGGACGGAGCCGGTGGGATATTCTGGATCTCGTACGAGCAGCTCACGATCTTCGCCCAAAAGGTATTACCTGGCCGGTAAAACCCAATTCAGGTCGCCCCTCTTTTAAGTTAACCGACCTCACCGAAGCTAACGAAATTTCACATGAGCAGGCACACGATGCCATGAGTGACGTGTGGGCGACTCTAGGACTTGCCCGACTTATCAAACAAAAACAGCCGAAACTCTTCTCCTATTACCTCGGACTTCGCGATAAAAAACAGGTGAAGCAGAAGCTCCCCACTCCATTAGGACCATCAATGCTCTACACTGCTGCTGAGTTTACCCGGCAGGAGGGGTGTTCTACCATCGTTATGCCCATTATCGGTGGAACAAGAAATTCCAATACACTCTGTGTCTTCGATCTCAGACATGACCCCTCACTTCTTATTTCAGCCTCCCACGCATTTGGAGAACTAGAAGCAATACGGAAGACAGAAGATCATTTCCGAGAGGTAGCTCAAAAGGCAAGAAGGGCATTGCAAAACAAGACAGATATCGAAGAAACCCTTCGGGAAACTACAGAATCACTCACGGAGGCTGCCGATTTATTGGCAAATCTGCCTCGCATCGCATCGGCATCGGAGCGATTGCTGAAAGTTCCAGGAATCTATAGGGTAGCTATCAATAAAGCTCCATTTCTCTCACCGCTCAGTATACTCAACGAAGATCCCACTATTCCAGACCGTCTTGGGTTGGATGTGACGCTCTGTGAACAGCGTCGCAAGCAGATTCTGGAACACCCTATCGTAGCAACTCATATACGGATGGCTCTCGATTTTGAAGAGTATCCACCGGTTGATGATGTAGATCTATCTATCTATACCGGGTTCTTTTCAGCAGGCGATGCCAAGAGGTTCGATGAAATCAGATCCATGCAGCCCGAAGATTTGTGGAAACACCGATTCACCTTTGACGATAATCGAGCTCATGAGATGCTCTGGCGCTATCTCTGCCGAAACTGGCCCGAAATACTCGATGATGAGCAGCGGTCACGGTGGAAGAGCTTCTGTGCTGAACGATTATACAATCCTCCAGGTGGTACGTTGGTGAATCTCCAGTTCTATACCCGAAAAATTGCAGAACGGATGAGTTCCAAAGATACAGAACCTCAAGAGAAGCACGTTATGAAAGACCTGGAAATGTGGGGGAAAGCTGTATGCGAACGAATTGGGATTCGGTACCCTCACGCATGAATCCAGTGTAAAGCCTCACGTACTCGAATAAAGGCCTCCACAGCAGCTTCAACATCTTCGTAGGTATGGGCTGCAGAGAGTTGAACTCGAATTCGGGCCATTCCCTTAGGAACTACCGGGTAGCTGAAACCAATCACGTATATCCCCTCGTTAAGCAGAGCATCGGCCATAGCGACTGCTTTTTTTTCATCGTACAGCATAACCGGAACAATCGCGGTCTCTCCCGGAACAAGATCGAACTGTGCCTCACTCATCCTCTTTCTGAATTGCCGAGCACGCTCCATAGTTACCTCTCTATAGGGATTATCCTTTTCGAGAAGCTCAATGACCTTGAGCGTTCCTCCCGCGATTGCCGGAGCAATGGTGTTACTAAAAAGGTACGGACGTGCACGCTGCCGAAGTAGTGCAATAATCGAGGCACGACCGGTTATACACCCGCCGCTTGCTCCACCGAGAGCTTTTCCAAATGTGGTACTCACAATATCAACCCGGCCCTCAACTCCACAGTGTTCCAATGTACCTCGTCCCTGTTTGCCTATGTAGCCAGTCGCATGCGAATCATCCACCATAACAAGTGCATCATACTGCTCGGCAAGAGTACAGATATCGGCAAGCTTCGCAATATCACCATCCATGGAAAACACTCCATCGGTTACAATAAGGCGTCGTCGGTGCCGCTGTGCAACTTTAAGCTTCTCCTCCAGCATCTGCATATCACTATGATCATACCGGTAGCGCTCAGCTTTACAGAGACGAATCCCATCGATTATGGAGGCATGATTCAGGGCATCGCTCAGAATCGCATCCCTCTCATCCAATAGGGGTTCAAAGACAGCACCATTCGCATCGAAGCAGCTTGAAAACAGAATAGTATCTTCGGTACGAAGGAACCTGGTCACCGCCTCCTCTAATTGCTTATGAATCTGCTGTGTTCCACAGATGAATCGAACCGAAGAGAGCCCGTATCCCCAATGCTCCATCGCTTTCGAAGCAGCTTCAACAACCTTTTCGTTGTTAGCAAGACCTAGATAATTATTGGAACAAAAATTTCGTACCGGGTACGTTTTTACTTTGATTGTCGCCCCTTGAGGACTCTCCAAAATTCGCTCATCCTTGAATAAGCCGCTATCGTGTAACTCCTCAATAAATTGATCTAACTCTTTTCTCAACGTCTCTGATACCATTTGCTGACTCCTTAGCGTCGTAATTACTGCTCCATTTTTCGTTTTTTCAGTGTAGAAAGCATATCGGCTGTCATACGGGCAATATCATACGAGGGTTTCCATCCCCACTCAACTCGTGCTGCATAGTCTTCTAAACAGTCGGGCCATGAGTCGGCTATCGCCTGTTTCACCGGATCTATACGATAGCTGATGGTAAATTCGGGTATATGTGTTCTAATATATGCAGCTAGCTCTTCGGGGCAAAAACTCATGGCTCCCACATTAAAAGCATTTCTATGCCGTAAATGAGCAGCATCTGCCTCCATCAACTGGATTGCTGCCTCTACAGCGTCGGGCATATACATCATGTCGAGATAGGTATCTCCCCGCAAAAAGCACTCATACTGTTGATGTTCCAGTGCGGCATAGAAGATATCCACTGCATAGTCGGTCGTTCCACCTCCGGGAGGAGTTAGGTTGCTGATAATTCCAGGGTATCGTACACCTCGAGTATCAACATCATATTTATGGTAGTAGTAATCACACAGGAGTTCTCCCGCCACCTTTGTCACTCCATAGATGGATGTAGGTCGCTGCACGGTATCCTGAGGGGTGAACTTCTTAGGAGTTGAAGGTCCAAACGCACCGATGGATGAGGGGGTAAACAGAGCACAATGATGTTCACGAGCTATCTCCAAAGCGGTCATGAGCCCGTGCATATTGATATCCCAAGCCTGCTGCGGGTTCTTCTCTGCGGTTGCCGAAAGAATCGCCGCAAGATGAAATATGGTGTCTATATGATGATTACCGACAATCTTGGAAAGAGTCGCTCCGTCTCTGCAATCCACAAGATACCATGGTCCATCATCAACAAGTTCAGATGAGACGGGTTTACGAATATCTGTAAGGATCACATTCGTACTGCCGTAGAGCTGTCGTAAGCGGATGGCAATCTCAGAACCCAGTTGACCAAAAGCTCCGGTAATCAGTATATGCTTCATATCCCCTCCAGCTACCCTGCTGCTCACAAGAAACGCTTATTGACAAGTACAAATCCTCACCCTACAATAAGCGTGTTCAGTATAATGAACAATATTTGATATGTCAAACTTAATGGAGTACACCGATGGAGCATCCTCCTATGATTGGAAAAAATATCCAGAAGTTACGATCAACGAGAAATCTCACACTGAATGTACTGAGTGAACGGTCAGGTGTATCTAAAGCCATGCTCAGCCAGATTGAATCGAACAAAGTGAACCCCACCGTAGCAACGGTATGGAAGATTGCGCGAGGACTTGGGGTAGATCTTCATGATTTACTTGATCCGACCGACCGCCCTAAGAGAAAGTTTTCGGTGAATCGCAGCGAGGCAATTCAGGAACTGAATACCGATGAACATGGTGTCACAATTCAGGTGTTTTCTCCCTTGGAGATGGCAGGAGATCTCGAAATCTATATTCTGAAGTTCGAACCCCATACTGCACTCACCAGTGAACCCCATGCTCCACATACAGAAGAATTCCTCACAGTAACCAAGGGTACCATTACCGTGACTGCGGGAGAGAATGCGACAAAGCTCCATAAAGGAGATTTCCTCGCTTACCATGCCGATATTGCCCACACCATAGCAAACGAAGAGGCTTCTCACGCTGTAGTTCATATGGTAGTCAGGTACGAGCAGATTCAACCTTAGTCAACTGTCTAGACAAGAATACTTGCTGTTCTGAGAAATTCGTGCTTTCATTTTGTAAAGGGAGTCCACGGATGATACAGGAACAGCGAATAAACTCGGGCATAATGGCTTCGTACGGTGTGGGAAAGTTTCTAGCAGAATTCCTTACTGGAGCTTTTGGGGCTATCGTATTTAAGTTTTACGAAACGGAGATTGGGCTATCAGCAGGATATGCAGCCATTGCCACCATTATCTATTCACTATGGAATGCTATTAATGATCCGGTAATAGGATTCGTAACAAACCGGAGAGCTCCCTTCTCTCACATCTTCGGCAGACGATTCCCGTGGATTATCATTGGACTGTTACTTAGTGCACTCTTTTTTGTGCTCATATTTGCAGTACCTGAATCGTGGCAGGCAAACGCTGCAACACAGCCACTTCCAGTCTTTCTGTGGATGGTAATCACAATATGTCTGTTCGATGGGTGCTACTCACTTTGGGAAGTAAATTATCAGTCGGTCTACCCCGATAAATTCCGTACTCAGGCAATACGAACCAAAGCAGCCGCAATCAGTACCGCTGTAGGAGTCCTCGGTGTAGCAGCTGGATTTGTAATCCCTCCACTGTTTTTCTCGTATGGCGATGTTGGAAGTTACCTTACAAGCGGGTGGGCAGTTGCAGCCTTTACCGTGGGAGGAATCCTTCTCATCGTTCCCGGCATACACGAAACAAAGGAGATGATTGCTCGATTTATTAAGCACCAGCACCAATCGGAGCAGGAACCGAGTAGGGAACATGCCTTCTTTCCCTCCATGGCTCGAGCTCTTAGGCATCGGGACCTGCTAGCATTTATTCTCCTGCTGTTTCTCTACCAATCGGGAGCTATGTGCATGACAAGTTCAGTCCATTATGTTGGTGATTACATCCTGAACGTACCAAGTAGTGGAACCACCATAATTTTCGCCGGCATGCTTATAGGAACACTGATTTCCATTCCAGGCTGGGCATGGGTAGCTCGACGACTGCAGAATAATCAACGCATGCTGCTCATTACCGCATTGGTTATGGCTGTATTTTCATTTCCTATGACCTTTATAAAAACGAGTATAGGATTTACCCTGTGGATGGCCCTCTGGGGCTTAGGTTTTGGGGGCTTTTGGACCTTTATGGGTCCAGCTATGGCCGATATTGTTGACGCCATTGTTGTTTCTGATAAACGAAGGGACGACGGCGTACTCATGGGAATCCGCGCTTTCTTCATGCGGTTCTCCTATGCAAGCCAGGCGGTGGTCTTCTGGCTTGTTCATAAGATGACCAATTTCAGTGCCGATCCCACCTCCAATGCAGCAAAATTTGGAATCAGCCTGCACATGGCAGCTATCCCCTCTCTATTCTTTCTTCTCGGAGCTTTAGTATTTTTCCGCATGAATACACTTACCCCACAAAAGATTGAGGAAAACAAGCGGACATTAGCCACGCTGGACATCTGATAGAAGAAATCGCTATACTTGGTTCCCACGGAACCTCACCTTTTTTCCGTATCTACCAGCGAAATGAGGTGGTTGTCTGTAAGGAGAAAAGTAATGATAGAGATCCTGCAAAAGTTTGAACCACAGTTCATTGAACTCGATAAACGCCTCGCTGATCCAGAGATTATGAAAGATCTTGACGAGTATCGTGCCATCATGCAGGAACGATCTCATCTGGAACCTATCATTGAGACATTTCATAGACTTCGCTCCCTTGAAGAGGAGATTGCTGCAGCTGAAGAGATGATCAAAGAGGAAGATGATGATGAGCTTGTTACGATGGCAAAGGAAGAAATCAACACGCTCAAAGAGGAACGGGATCAGCTGGAAGCACAGAGTAAAATGCTCCTTGTTCCACCAGACCCTATGGAAGGCAAGAATATCATCATGGAAATACGGGCGGGAACCGGCGGAGACGAAGCTGCATTATTTGCAGCAGACTTATTTAGAATGTATACCCACTTTGCCGAGAGTAACCGGTGGAAAATTGAAATCATGAGTGCCAATGAAACCGGAATCGGAGGCTTTAAAGAGATTATCTTCTCCGTCTCCGGTAAAGATGTATATGGAAACCTCCGTTGGGAAAGCGGTGTTCACCGCGTTCAGCGAGTTCCTGAAACCGAATCCGGAGGACGTATTCATACTTCCGCAGTCACAGTTGCTGTACTCCCAGAAGCACAGGAGACCGATATTGAGATTCGTCAGGAGGATCTGAAAATTGATGTGATGCGCTCTGGCGGACCTGGTGGACAATCGGTAAACACAACCGATAGTGCGGTACGCCTCACTCACCTTCCCACAGGTCTTGTGGTTATTTGTCAGGATGAGAAATCTCAGATAAAGAACAAGGCAAAAGCACTACGTGTGCTGCGATCACGCCTCTACGATATGGAAGAGGAGAAAAATGCCCGAGAACGAGCAGATAATAGAAAAAACCAAGTGGGGTCAGGAGATCGTTCTGAACGTATACGTACCTATAATTTCCCACAGAACCGCTTGACCGATCATAGAATCAACCTCACCTTGTATAAATTAGAGCTCATCATGGCAGGACAGCTGGAAGAGGTGGTAGATGCTTTAAAGCTTGCCGCCGGAGAAGAGGCTCTTAAGGAGTTGCAATAATGCGTGTAAGGGAAGCTCTAGCAAGCGGCACACAGGCAATTCAGGCGCACCATGTTTCACAGACACCGCTTCTTGATGCCTCCCTTCTATTAAGCACTATTACCGGCCTTTCGCGCGAACAGCTTTACATAAAATCCGAGGTGCTTCTGAGCAGTGAAGCAGTACAACAGTACAACTACCTCGTGTCACAACGATGTGAGGCACAACCGGTTGCCTATCTTCTCGGCAAGCGTGAGTTCTATGGGAGGACTTTTATAGTAAGTCCACAGGTGCTCATTCCTCGCCCAGACACAGAAACATTAGTAGAACTCACTCTGGAGCACATACGTAAACTAACCTGCCCAACGGTACTCGATCTCTGTACTGGTTCCGGATGTATCGGCATTTCGGTTGCTGCTGAAGCTTTACATGCCGAAGTCACACTTACAGACATTTCCCGTGAGGCACTGCAGATTGCTCAAGAGAATGCAGAGCACCTTCTTGAAAGGCCTGTACATCTCGTACAATCCAATCTTTTTTCTGCTCTCATCGACCAGAAATATTCCATTATTACCTCGAATCCACCCTACCTCACACCTGACTGGTATGAAGAAACAGAGAAGCAGGTAAAAGCTGAGCCAGCTCTTGCCCTTCTTGGTGGAGACTCCGATGGACTTGCAATTATTCGAGACATCATAGCTCAAGCACCTCATCACTTATACCCTGAAGGGGTGCTCCTTATTGAGTGTGACTATCGTCAAGTGGAAGCGGTGCAAACACTTTTTAAAGAACATGGATTTTCTCAAGTCTCGTGCGAATATGATCTTGCACAACTACAGCGGGTCGTATGGGGAGTCTACAATGTATGAGGAACTAACAAACCGATTCGTGCAAAAGGCCTTCCGATATACCAAGGCTGAGCAGAATCGCATTCGAGAAGCGGCTGTATTTGCCTGTGAAGCGCACGGAAACCAGAAGAGACAGAGTGGGGAACCATATATTATCCACCCCTATGCAGTTGCAGAAATTCTCATGTCTATCCGCATGGATGTAGATACGGTGATTGCTGGGCTTCTCCACGATACCCTTGAAGATACACCAGTTACCTTTGAAGCATTAGTAGAACAGTTCGGACAGACTGTTGCAGACCTTGTAGAAGGTGAGACGAAAATCAGCACCCTCAAGGCTAAGAATAAGAGCCAGCAGGAAGCCGAGACTATTCGCAAAATGTTCTTCGCTATGAGCAAGGATGTGCGGGTTATCATCATAAAACTCGCCGACAAACTCCATAATATGAGAACTCTCAAACATCTATCGCCAGTTCGGGCGCGTGAAATTGCAAATGAGACTCTCGACATCTATGCCCCGCTTGCCGACAGGCTCGGTATGTCGTGGCTGAAAGGTGAACTGGAAGACCAGTCTTTAAAAATATTAAAACCGGATACATTCCAGTATATTGAAGAATACCTGTTATCGAAAAAAAGCGAACGGACTGCCTACCTCGGACGCATTGAAAAAATCCTCTACAGAGCATGTGGTGACCAGGGACTAGCTTCCGTTGAAGTACAATCTCGTACCAAGCATACCTACGGCGTTTACATGAAAATGAAGAAACGGAAGAAAGAGCTTGAAGAGATTGGCGATATTCTCGGTGTTCGCATTATTTGCGATACTGTAAATGAATGTTACACCCTCTTGGGACTTGTACATAAACTCTGGCCGCCAATTGAAGGAAGGTTCAAAGATTACATTGCAATGCCGAAAGCAAATAACTATCAGAGCCTTCACACAACAGTCATGGCACTCGATGGTCGACTGCTCGAGGTGCAGATTCGTACACGGGAAATGCATGCAACAGCAGAATTTGGTGTTGCCGCTCACTGGGTCTACAAGGCAGAAAGTGGCGTTACCGAAGGAACCTGGATGCAGCGGGACAGCGAGCAGTTCACCCGAATCTTGCATAAACTCAAATCCTGGAGCAACGAGATCGAGGAATCTGAGAGCTTCCTTGATGACATAAAGGGCGAATTACTCAAAGATACCATCTATGTATTCACTCCGCAGGGGCATATTGTTGAGCTTCCCGCGAACGCCACAGCTCTCGACTTCGCCTATCACATTCACACCGAAGTAGGAAATCGGACCACTGGAGCGAAGGCTGACGGTTCCATCATTCCCCTAAGCCAACCACTGAAGAACACCCAGGTAATTGAAATACTCACCAGTCCTAATGCCCACCCAAATATCAACTGGCTCCGATTAGCACAAACAACCAATGCCCGGAAAAAAATCCGTTCATGGCTCAATAAAAATGATGACAGCCTGATTATTGATAAAAATATTATCGCAAAGAAGAAAATTGAACCGGTACAGCCACAGCAACCGGAAGCAGCACCTCCTGTAGCTGAAGGCGAAATTGTCCGCACTGTTCTCGATGAGAGCCGACTCACCTTTAAAGTCGGTGATGAGAAAAATCTCATGATTTCGCTTGCAAAATGCTGTAATCCCAGACGAGGCGATGCAATTATCGGGTATGTATCTCGGGGAAGAGGCATCATAGTCCACCGAAAAGACTGTCACAATCTCAAAAACATGACCGAAATTGAGGAAAGAAGCATTGAGGTCGAGTGGGAAACCTCAGTTCCTAAGCTCACCCGAAGATTCAGAGTCATTAGCCGCATAACGCAGGATCTGTTTGCAGAAATTGAAGGTGCCATACGGAAATACAAGGGTCACCTGATTGAAGGACGTCTCGATGACGGCGAACAGGACCGCCTTATCGGGTCCTTTACCATGGAAGTTGCAAATGAAGATGACTTCAAACGGGTAGTAAAGAGTATTAAAGCAATCCCATCTGTCATCTCTATTGCACCGCTCTAATACCCCTCTTCCAACACACGAAGTATTTCTGGAAGCAGCTGCTTCTTTCGCGATAGGACTCCTTTAAGGATATATTTCCCGGCAGACTCGTTCGGATACACCAGGGCCTTCTCTTTACGTGGGAATTCGGTGCAGAGCAGTACACTGTCTTCCTTGATAACATCGGTAACAAGGAGCATTGCCCAATCAAGCCCATGGTCACGCCGTGTGGAATTCAACTGTTTTACATAGGCCTCTTTTACCTCATCGACCTGCTCCAACGTAGTTACCTCTACCTGTCCAATGCCGAACCTCACCGAGTTCTCTTCATATACCTTGAAGTCTCCCTCAACTACTTTCTTCGGATCTGCTTTCGTAAGGACCGAAGCTGCACTGAACAAATTTTCTCCAAATCGCTTTACATCTGAAACACCGGCAATTTTTGCAAGGGCCTCAACGGCAATCCGATCATGGTGAGTAGTGGTTGGACTCTTCAGTATTACCGTGTCCCCGATAATACCCGCCATGAGCATACGAGCTGTAAGCGGATCAATTGCAATACCCCAACGGAGATACTGATGATAGATAATGGTGCAGGTACTTCCAACCGGTTCTGCTGCTATGAATATGGGTCGTTGAGTCTTTTCTGCATCCAATCGGTGGTGGTCGATAATTTCAAGAATATCGGCCTCCTCCAACCCCTCAACACTCTGGTTCAATTCATTATGATCAACCATGATAACTTTACGCCGCGGGCGTTCAAGGAAACATCGTCTAGTTACAAATCCGACAAACCGCTGACCATCAAATACGGGCAATCCACGGAAATCAGATTCTGCGAGGAGACGCTTTGCATCATCAAACAAATCTTCCACAAGAACTCGGGGAGGTTCACCGGCAATTAATCGTTTCACCGGAAGACTCATGCGAAGCAGCCGAATGGTTTCCGCTGTGTCTTCATACGATCTGTAGATAATTCCCTTATATGAAGAGATATCTACATCAAGGACCTCACCGTCTTCCAATCCAGTAAGAATGATAGCCGGAAATTGATTCTTTACGGCGAAATCGATGTGGTGTTTCCTGTTTCCGACTACCAAAAGTGGCAAATTTGGCAGGAGCGTATCGAGGCGTTTGCAATACACATCGAACTCCATCGCCCCTGTCATAATGTAGGCATCGAAGGATGAACAATCATTCTGCAGCATGAACTCACCACGAATCACTTTGCTGAAATTACCCGGATAAAATCGGTAACTGGGACGGTCTTCAGCATTTTCTCTCAGAAAGTAGGCTGTAATCTCATCGAGACTCAACAGCCCATGGTACGTATCTCCATCAATCAGCGGGACTACAGAAGAGTGATGCTCTCGCATCATAGTCACGAGGCTGTACACGGGATCTTGAGGGTGCAATGACCAGAAATCGGTAGTCATAACATCTCCTACCTTTGCCCGAACATCCCGCACAAATTGAGGTGGCGTAGCTCCAGCCTGTTCAAACTGGCTCTTTGTAGCATCGTTCATATGACCTACTCGAATAGGTACATACGTGTGTTCAGGATCTACACTGTTCTTTAACCGAGCGTAACACCATGCGGCACTTACCGAGTCAAGATCGGGATTACGGTGTCCAGTAACATAGATTTCTTCCATATACGCCCCCTGAATCAATCCTAGCCAAAGAAGCAGGTTCACGCAACTACTAAAAAGTACTAAAGCAAGGCTAAATTACAAAGATTCTGAGCAGAAGAAAAAATACAGCCTGCACACCCACGATGAGGGAGGGAACTGGGCTTGTCTCTTTTAATTTCATAGCCTCATACATACGGGCAAACAGAAAGGCAATCACAAACCAGGCAATATAGTTCTGTATCGGAATATCGCCCCCTGCCCAAGTCCAATAATCGAGGGCAATGGCTACCGGTTCCATGATCCAGTCAAACGCTACGGTAATGGCTGCTGTTGCAAGTGGGACTAAAAGGGGATGGGAAGTTACCCGTTTTACGAGAGCTAGAGCACCCATAATAATGAGTGTCCAATTTATACCTATGAGAACAGGGACACCGAAAATTGAGAGTCCTAAGGTACTTCCATATACATAGCTGCCAAAGATCAATCCAGTTGCAACACCTAGGATTTCTAGACTGAGGGTACAGAGGAAAGTGATTGCTGCCCATAAAAGCAGTCGGCTATTTCGTGCAAGAACATCGGGAAGGAATCCAATAACGGCAGTACCAAATATGGTATACGGAGTGAGCGTGAGCATAAGCGGATAGGTTGCATCGATTGCATGAGAAACAAATCCCACCGCATAAAAGATAGGCAGGAGGAGAAACACCCATTTTTGAATCAGTTTTATCTGTTGCATCTGAATGCTACTCCTATAAGATGTGCTAAACCTTTTCGAATAATTTGACTTTTGCTCGGTTTTAATCGCTTTCTAAAGACGATAGTAGGATCTTGTGCTATCTTCTGTGCTGTCCAGCAGTACATATCGGCCGCGGTCATAATAGGAATGCGATATCGCCGAGGAATATACCGATATCCTGAAGCAGCTTGCCTCTGCCATGTCTGATACCGCTCAACTTCAGTCCGAATAAAACGTGCAAACTCATCAGGATGTTTAATCGCCTCAGCCTCGGAAAGGCTTGTCAGCGATGTTCCAGTAAGGGGTAAATAGCGCCTTCCCAAGCCATTATCCTCTTGAATATCCCGAAGAAAATTGATGTACTGTATTGCCCGCCCGAGCATCGATGCAGCAGCAAAACTTTTCTCTGGGAGATTCATGATACGTGCCATGAAAAGTCCAATAACTTCTGCAGAACCATAAATGTACTCGAGCGTTTCATCCAATGTCTCACAGGTGGATTTAACGAGATCATGCTGCATGGAATCGAGAAACGCTTCGGTCCACTTCGGGTCGAAGTTTTTTCGCTGCTGCAGATCGAGAAAAGCATCAATAATATGATCTCCAGTCGGCTTCCCCGATGCAAATCCCTCTTCGTACCGGGCTCTGAAGGCAGAAAAATTCTGTGGGTCTACCGGCTGATCATCTACCAAGTTGTCGGCAACGCGTACAAACCCATAGAGTATGTAGACATCATCCCGGACTTTCTTGGGGAAGAACCGGGAACTGAAATAATAGGTCTTACTTCCTGTGCGAAATATTTGTTCGTGCTGCTCATGAACCATAGGAATTCTTTATTTCCTCTGCAATAATCTCTGATGCGATGAGTACCATGGGAACTCCTACTCCTGGATGGGTATATTGTCCTGTGTGAAAGAGATTGGTAATTTTTTTACTCCGGTGCGTGGGTCTAAAAACAGCAGTCTGAAAAAGTGTGTGTGAAAGTCCAAGTGCAGTCCCTTTGAAGGCATGATAATCCTCGATGAAATCACGGTGTGTATATACGCGCTGTACGGTGACATCCTGAGTGAGATCCTCACCGGTTACCTGCTTAACATGTTCAAGCACGTGAGCGAGATACCGGTCTCTTTGTTCATCAGAATCATCCAGGCCAGGTGCCACAGGAACAAGGAGGAATACATTTTCACCCCCTTCAGGTGCCGATTTAGGGTCTGTTTTTGAAATGCAGCTGAGGTAGAAACAGGGTTTTTCCGGCCATGTGGGATTTTTAAAGATAGTGTCGAAGTGTGTATGCCAATTTTCTGCAAAGTAGAGGTTGTGATGCTCAAGATTTTTCAGTTTACGATTAATACCGAGATAGACAATGAACATAGAGGGGGCAACAACACGCTTTTCCCAATAGCGATTAGAGTATTGTGAGTCAGCAGTACTCAATACAGCCGTGTCGATATGATGATAATCAGCACTCGATACCACCACATCTGCAGCATATCGATCTTTTGTCGTCTGAACAGCAATAGCTTTACCCTGTTCTGTAACAATTTCGGTAACCTCTTCCCCGGTAACCAGCCTCACGCCCATCTCTTTGCACAGTTTTACAAATCCCTGTGCCGCTCCAGCCATACCGTCATCGGGGAAGAACACACCAAGCTCTAAATCGACGTGGGACATAATGGAGTAGATTGCAGGTGCATCCACCGGATTCGTTCCTAAGAATACCATGGCGTATTCAAGAATCTGCCGGGCTCGTCTGTCATCAAAATAATTTCCCACGAACTTATCGAGTTTCTTGAATATGCCTAATCGTAATCCTTCGGTCATAATTCTCTTGTTAAAAAACTCACCAAGATGCTTATACTCTTTGTACAGAAAGTCCTTCATAGCTACTGTGTATTTGTAGGTTGCCTGCTGCATATACCGAGAAAGAGCCTCTCCACCACCTGGTTCGAAAGATTCAAACAGAGCGATATTCTCCTCTTTTCTTGGGCTGAGCTGTGCCGTGTCTCCATCGCCAAAAAAGACCTTGTAATAGGGATCCAGCGGTAGCAAATTGTAGTAATCCTTCCTCTCTTTACCGAAGAGAGAGAAATATCTCTCAAACACTTCCGGCATGAGATACCAGGATGGGCCAAGATCAAATGTGTATCCATCATGTTTCCAGTGACGTGCACGACCACCGAGATCATCAAGCTTCTCGATTACTGTCACATCCCATCCATCCCTAGCCAATAAGGCTGCACTCGAGAGACCACCGAAGCCGCCTCCGATAACCACAACATGCTTTTTCATAGCTAGACAGTACAAGATTTTTGAACACATTTTAAGAAATTCATGCTACCGTACAATCAAGTATACAAAATGGTTACCTTTGCAACCGGGAGGTTTTTGTGAATCTCTATCTCATGATTACCATAGGTGTGATTGTGGCTCCGTTAGCACTGTCATTCGACAAGCGGGTCGCTTTCCATACAAAATGGAAACAGCTTCTTCTCTCCATGATTCCCATTAGTGCAATCTATATTGCCTGGGACGTGTGGGCTGCAGAAAGAGGAGACTGGTGGTTTAGTCCAGAGTTCTCCGGATCATGGAAACTTTTTGGCTTACCTCTTGGAGAGTGGTTATTCTTCTTTGTGGTTCCCTATGCATGTATCTTTATTTTTGAGGTGGTTCGATCCTATTTCCCTGCAAAAAGGCACAGCCATACGCTGGTGGTTGGAGTGTGCGGTGGAGTAACTAGTGTGCTCTGCATCATAGTCGCCGTAGTATTTCGTGATCAGGAATACACTGTACTGGCCTTATTATCGTTTGCTGTCTGGATAGCTGTCGTACTGGCTGTACAACCGAACCTGTTTCAGGAAATTCATACCTTATGGTTCTTTCTCCTCTCCACCATTGCCTTCCTGCTGGTGAACGGAATACTCACCGGAATGCCGATTGTTCTCTACAACTCCGAGGCAATATGGAATATTCGTATAGGATCCATACCATTAGAGGACCTCTTCTACAACATCGGCATGCTTGGATTTTATCTTGTCAGCTATGAAAAAGCCGGTCACATCTTAGCAGGAAAACGGAGTAAGTAATGAGTGCCGCCGATACCATACATATAGTGGGGGGTGGCTTTGGTGGATTATCGGCAGCCATCTCACTTGCCGCACACGATTACCACGTAATTCTCTATGACAAGCAAGATCGTCTAGGGGGCAAGGCGAATACCAGAACCATAGGTGCCTTCAGATTCGATACCGGCCCCTCGTTACTCACATTACCGTATGTATTTGAAACACTATTCGCTCAAGCAGGAAGACGTCTTGAGGACTATATTGACCTCGTTCCTCTCTCTCCAATCACACACTACTGGTTTGCCGATCATACCCATTTTGCAAGTGACATTTTAGAAAAATTCATTCCCACTCTCACAGCTCATCTTAAAGTAACCGAACAGGAGCTGAGAAGATATTTTTCATATGCAAAGAGAATATGGGATCTCACCCACCGTGTCTTTCTTGAACAGTCACTTCATCGCAGCTCCACATACCTTTCAAGACAGACTCTTTACTCACTCATGAGAATCGGATCTATCGACCTCATGAGAACCATGAATGCTGCACAGGAAAGCTCCTTTCGAGACCCGAGAATGGTACAACTTCTCAACCGGTATGCCACCTACAACGGATCTGACCCATACCAAGCTCCTGCAACTCTCAATAACATCAGTTATGTTGAACATGGATTAGGCGGTTACGGGGTAGCAAATGGCATATACGGAATTATTGAGGGAATGGAACGACTTGCTCGTGAACTCGGAGTCGAAATACATACCAATACAGAAGTAACTCATATTGATGTTTGTACCGGGTACATAGAAATTGAGGGTGAACGAATTCCAGCATCCACCGTGGTTTCAGATGTTGATGTCCTCACACTCTATGAACAACTGCTGGATGACCCGGATGCCCCGCTAGCAAAACGATACCGGAGGCTTCCACCCTCCTCCTCAGCATTGGTTTTCTATTGGGGAATAAATCGAACCTTCTCTGAACTGGGAGTCCACAATATTTTCTTCAGCGAAGACTACAGACGGGAGTTTGAACAGATTCATTTACTAGCAAAGGTTCCACTGGAACCAACCATCTATGTGAATATTACAAGTAAAATCACACCAACCGACGCTCCTGTAGGACAAGAAAACTGGTTTGTCCTCATTAATGCTCCACCTCACGATGGACGGGATTGGACAACCGAATTGGAAGAGACCCGTATGCATGTAATTAATCATCTTTCAACAGTTCTCGGCACTAACCTAGAGAAACATATCGTACAAGAATCCTGGTGGACCCCAGAGTCAATAGAACAAGAAACCGGCAGTTATCACGGCAGTCTCTATGGTATATCGTCAAATACTCGGATGGCCGCATTCCTTCGTCATCCGAACTTCTCGCGAAGACATCCCGGACTCTACCTCTGCGGAGGAAGTGTACATCCTGGAGGAGGTATGCCGTTAGCAACGCTTTCTGGTATGATAGCTACCGAGGCATTACAGGCACGGGAGAAATAGTAATGGGAATAGGCATCGCATGTACCGTTATCGGATTGTGGACAGGTCACCTCGTGTGGATACTCTCGATGGTAGAGGTAGACTTTGGCTCAATCTGGACGTATGTACATATCATAGTGCAAGCATACCTCTACACTGGATTGTTCATTACAGCTCACGATAGCATGCATGGCTCTATCTCAAAGAATCGAAAAATAAATAAGGTGATAGGCCAAATCGCCCTCTGGCTCTTTGCAGCATTCAGGTACAGACCCATGTTCACCAAACATATGGCCCACCATAGAAATCCGGGAACAGAATCAGACCCCGATTTTTGCAGTAGAAGTCAGAATCCGATTCGTTGGTTCTTTCATTTCTTCTTTTCCTATGTAACTGTAATTCAAATACTCACCATGGCTTTGCTTTTTAATACAGGCATGTATCTCATCGGAATATCTGTGGCACATCTTATTACTTTCTGGGTCATACCCGCCTTTCTAGGAACTTTCCAACTTTTCTTTTTCGGAACTTTTTTCCCTCATCGTCTTCCCCATACATCGACGATGGAACCTCATAGAGCACGTACGCAACAAAAAAATCATGTATGGGCGATGATGAGCTGTTGGTTTTTTGGATATCACTGGGAACATCATGAGCATCCACGGTTGCCATGGTGGCAGCTATACAGTACGAAACAGTGATTCATTGCCCTAGGTAGTTGACCAGATTCCAAGTTCACATAACAATACACATGAAGAAGGAGGATAGCACACATGGAAAAAGTTGTAGTTGCGAATGACCACGGGGCTGTAGAACTTGGGAAAAAAATTGTTGCTCATTTAGAGGCACGGGGATTTGAAGTAACCTACATGGGTGTTTCATCACAAGATTCAGTCGACTACCCGGATATGGCAGCTCAAGCTTGTCACGAATATCTCAATGGTGGATATTCGTTCGGTGTCCTCTGCTGTGGAACTGGAATTGGTATTTCCATTTCTGCCAATAAAATTGATGGAATACGTTGTGCCCTCCCCCAAAATATCTATGCAGCACAGATGGCCAAAAGTCACAATAACGTGAACTTTGTTGCCTTTGGAGGAAGAATAGACTATCCCGAGCCGGTTCTTGCCATGCTCGATGCCTATATAGATAGTCCTTTCGAGGGGGGCAGACACGAGACACGTGTGCAAAAAATGATGGGACTTGAAAAAAGTACCTGCTAACTCTCTTTAGTGCTCTTCGGCCGTCGCGTCGGGAAAATAAACGGGTGTGGCAGCAGTTCGTTGAATCGATACTGTTCACACCTGCCTTGGGTGTCATAGAGATAGACCATGGTGTGCTCGGTGGCGAATTCTGCAATTACTTGCAAGCACAGAGCACATGGAGGAGCCGGAGGGTCATCGTCTGAAACGACTACGACCATATCGATAGGGAAATCACCCTCCTGAGATACTGCTCCCAGAATAGCTCCCCGTTCAGCACAAATAGTTCCACCATAACTGCTATTTTCTACATTACAACCGCTATATACCTGAGCTGTTTCCCCACTTACTACTGCAGCACCGACAGAGAAATGGGAATAGGGGGCATACGCGTGCATCCGTGCTTGTGTTGCAAGCTCTCTCGCCTTGAATCTGAGGAGTTGTCGATTGAAGGCTTCAATTGTTGAAAAATCATCAAAATCGTCAAACCCGGAGATAATAAAATCGGCACCTTCTTCGCGCAGCTTTTCCTCTGAAAAGCTCGAAGTTATACCGCCACAGAGCATCTGTGCACTCTTTGCCGCCTGGATTCCATTCGGAGCATCCTCGAAGACCACACACTCCTGTGACTCGACCCCAAGAGACTCAAGAGCTTTCAGATAAATATCGGGAAACGGTTTTTTTCTAGCTACGTTCTTACCATGTATGAGTGCAGTGAACCACTCCGGATTCAGCCCCATAACGGCAAGATTAATCTCCATCTTCCTTTTATCTGCACTGGTAGCGACTGCCATACGTATGCCGGCTTTATGTGCGCGAGTAAGAAACTGCACAACCCCAGGAAGTGCCTGAATATTTCCGGTAACCAGCTTCTCATAGATGGCATAGGTCCCCGCTTTAGCCTCTTCAAGATCAATTTTAACACTGTATTTTTCTGCCACACCACCAAGATATCTGTCTTCACCTGCTCCAACAAACGGAATGAAGTCATCCGGTTCAGTTTTCATCCCAATGGTAGAAAAATAGGAAATCGCAGCCTGTGCGGTATAGGCTTCAGAATCAATAAGGACACCATCCATGTCGAACACGATTGCAGAAATCATGTGGGTTCCACCTTCTTCTCTTATAATTGTCTACAGAGCTTCCACCGCTTCCTGCAGAATACTGATAAGCGGTTGATAATCGCCTTCCAATGCAGCAATGTCTGCCTCAAGCAACCGTAAATCTGAAGTGTCTGAAGGATTAATCCTCCAACCTGCCGCATGACTGAGCTGCTGGAAAAAGAGCCTCATGGTTCGCGTATTGCCATCTAGGAAAGGATGCAGTGCATGCACCTCTGCCATGAAGTATGCAAGGTTATCGATAAATTCATGAAACTCCTGATTCCTGAGATAATGGTATTCTCGCAACTTATCAAATATCTCGGTTGCCATACTATGAATATATTGAGGAAGACAGAATATGGTTCTCTGTGTAATCGGAATATATCTCACAATTCCAGCGTGAGGGAAGATATCGTAGAAAAGTCGCGTATGCAGAGTCTTAAGATGATCAAAATCGAACTCCCATTCTTGTGGACCCTTGAGTATCTCGGCCATGCGGATTGCAACAATCTCAGTCTCTACAGTTTCCAACAATTCCTCGTCTCTAATACCAAAGTAATTAATGTATACTTCAGTACCGGGATAGCACCCGTCGGTAGAAGTCTCGCCGGTATCTTCCTTGCTGATCTGATAATGATCCATAACCGCAGAAACTGCCTCATCGCCCGACATATCGTCATCGAGAACGTCACGTGCAAGTTGTTCAGCACGTTCCGTCATAGGATAATTTTCAGTTTCCTGTACAAAACAGATGAAGTCCAGATGCCTTCGCAAGTGACTTTCTTTCATGAATCCTCCGAATTAAAATTGATAGCCTACACCCAACCGGACAATACCTGAGAGTTCATACGGGATGAAACTCCCACCAAAGAGGAATCGAGTTTCGGCTTGTATTCCAACAGACCATGTGTCTGATATGAGGTAACGACCATTCAACTGGAGCATTGGCCCAATAAAGAGTCCCAACTGATCCAAACTGGTATCGGTATGTACTTCTCCACTGGTAAAGAGAAGCGCTAATCCACCCGCAGCTTCCAGTGAGAATCGTTCAGAGAGTGGATATGCCGAAACAATTGTTCCGTGAGCGTCAACTCCAGTGATGAATGTGCCAGCTGTATCAAGTGAATAACCCTGGAAACCTAATCCTATTGCATATCCCAAATCGAACGCTTTGTTATTCGGCCACACATTATTCTGTACATAGTCAATTGATACTGAGGGAAGCATCAGCGGCTTGAGGTTTTGATAGGTACCGGCCGAATTAAACCATGCGGAGGTGAATAACGCATCAAACTTCGTTCCAATACCGGCATACACATCTAATCGGGTTCTTTTTTCTTCATCCGCTGGTGCCAGCGTGACCTGCTGAATAGGTTCATCCGCTTCAGCAATATTGGGCTCATCATCCCATCCTTCAAAGGTGGTCCAATCATCTTCAGCTACCATGAAATCATTAAAGAATCCCTCATCATAGGAGGCTGCAGTTTCCTCTGCCGGAACCATTGCAACAAAGGACTCTTCTTGGGTAGTCTCCTGAGCTTCAAGATCCTCTTCAGCAATTTCGGGTTCTTTCTCGGGAATAACGTTCCCAGATACATCGCTTGCTCCATACACAGCTGGATTATAGGCAAGTACTGCACTATCACTCCAATATTCACCATCATAGCTTTGCTGGATATGCAGTACATATTCTTGGGAGTCATCAACTGGACCAATGGTATATTCGGTTACCGAAGCATCAACCACAATCCACTTTTCTGGATTCTCACTGTTCACCTGAAACCTAAATGCTGTTACATCCGAATCAGCGGCTTCCCACTCCCAGGTTATCTCAAGAGGTTCCGCACAAAGTAAGCCAATGGGGAAGAGCATAATAACTGCTGCAAGTATAAGCTTTTTATGTGACCATATCTTCATACGTGTGAACCTCCCATCCCCCTATCGGAGACGTACTCCTAGCGTAGCCATGGATACTGCTTTAGGTCAAGAGCAAAGCTCTCTTCAATTGGGCGATATTCTTTATATACCCTGCCTATTATACCCTACCTATTGCATAGGACGTTGTGCTTAGATATGCTCATTTCATGACAGTACCTAACAAGCAGCGAAAGATTTCTCATTTATGTGTGTTCTGTGGATCCTCAGATGGATTTGATCCACAGTATGTTGCCATGGCAACTCAGTTTGCCGAACAGATGGCACATCGAAATATCAACCTGGTATATGGTGGCGGAGGTGCGGGAATCATGGGGAAAATCTCCTCTACACTTCGTGATTCTGGAGTCACTGTTACAGGAGTCATTCCATCAAAGCTCTATACTATGGTGCAACATCTTGAGCATTCAGAGGATGAGCTGCTTGTGGTGGACACCATGCACGAACGAAAAGCCGAAATGTATGATCGTTCCGATGCTTTTGTGGCACTTCCCGGGGGAATCGGGACTCTTGAAGAGTTGCTTGAAGCTCTCACCTGGCTGCAACTCGGGTATCATGCAAAACCAATTGGAATACTGAATGTTCAAGGTTTTTTTGATCATCTCGTGCACATGCTCTCTCACATGGTATCCCAAGGTTTTTTGCGTCAGGTAATGCTCGACACCCTTATAGTAGAAGAGGAGGCTGGACTATTGCTGGATCGACTTGAGACGGTAGAACTCACACTGCCGACAAAGATTGTCCGGTGATGCGGAATACATCTACGCATTTTTTTCAGTTTGGATTATAGTGTGACCTATGAGTAAACGATATAACATTCGCAATTTTCTCTATATTCTTGTTGGCTCCATAGTAACAGCAGTAGGAGTGGCTGGTTTCGTCACCCCTGCGAAACTTGCAGGCGGTGGTGTAAGTGGTATTGCAGTCATTCTCTACCACGTATGGAATCTTGAAGTAGGTATCTCAATTTTTCTTTTAAGTGTACCCTTGTTCATTGCTGGAATACGCATATTCGGCAAGCGGTATGGTTTTATTTCGCTCATAGGGACAATTTTACTTGCACTGTTTACCTCACTGTTCGGACTCATTATTGGATTTGAGGGATTTCTCCCATATACCGATTCGGTTGATACGCTCCTCTCAGCAATTTTTGGTGGTTTCCTGAGCGGATTTGGTATGGGATTGGTACTCAAAGGTGGAGCAAACACTGGAGGCACAGACATAGCTGCACAGATTGTAAGCAAATATACTCCACTCCCTACTGGTTCAGCACTTTTCCTTGTCGATGGACTAGTAATTATTGCAGGCGGAATAGCATTTGGTCTTGAGAGTGCTCTCTTTGCCACCATTACACTCTATGTGACGAGTGTCTCTATCAACTTCGTCTTATTGAATATGGGTACACGGTATGCAAAAACAGCATTAATTGTGAGTGAGCGGCATGAACCGATAGCCAAGCGAATCATTGCAGAAATGGGACACGGCGGGACTCTACTTCAGGGAGTCGGAATATATTCTCAACAAGAACGACCGGTTCTGCTCACCGTAATCCCTAATCAGAAAATCACTCAGTTGAATACGATTGTAAAAGAGGAGGACCCCGAGGCCTTCATGATTATTGAGGAGGCATTCGAGGTCCTAGGAGAGGGTTTTGTTCCCATGCATAGACGCTAATGGAGCGGAAGCCTCCTGTCTAGGAGTATTTCCACAATCGTTCAGGATACGTGCCATCGGTCATCTTCTTGGCAAGCTCATCTTTTACTATCTGACGATCTTCCTGATACGTCATGCCGAACCACCGTTCGTTTGTAGTGTAAAAACGTAGTTTACCTACACCCCCATTCACCATCAGACTGGCACCCTCGGGTAAGTAACACTCCTCTTTTTCTGTGGCAACCCCGGTTTTCATGAAGTCATCAAAGTAATTCTGGTAGAAATCCAAAGCTGCCGGAGTAAACCCGAAGTAATTCATGGATACCCATTCATCACCAGTGAGAATCTTCTTTTCACCGTCAATTTCGGATACTATAGCATTGCCTTCGTGGTAGATTTTCTTGTTCTCCCGCATGGATACCAAGTACCCATCTTTTACATTGCAGATTGCACGTGATACGGATCCACTTCTACTCGTAGTATTTTTAAGCACATACCCTACCATGGCGTGTTCCGGCGAGTCGGGTGAAATTGATGCGAGATGTTCACCCATGATTTGATATGCTTCACGTCCATAATAATCGTCGCTGTTAATAACACAGAAAGGAGCTTTCAGTTCCTTTTTCGCACTCAGAACTGCGTGCACCGTTCCCCAGGGTTTCTTTCTCCCTGCTGAAGCTTTGACCTGTTCTTCGGTGAGAAGTGTGTCGAGTTCCTGAAACACATATGTAGCATCACAGTTCTCTGCTATACGGTCGAAAATACGAGATCGAAAATCTTTTTCAATATCCTTCCGAATAATAAATACAACCTTTCCAAAGCCAGATTGCAAAGCGTCGTAGGTTGAGTAATCGAGTAATGCTTCGTTGTACTTTCCCACTCCATCTATCTGTTTTACACCACCATAGCGACTTCCCATCCCTGCAGCCATGACTAATAGTATTGGTTTCATTGAGTATCCTCCTCACGTAATTTCTGTTCTTCAGTATACCATGAGGAGCATAAAACCACTACCACACTCTTTCTGCAGCCACTACACAAAGCCAAAAAGGAGGGGAAAGATGACAACCACCACTGCAGCCCACAGTGGATAGATTGGTAAGAATCGCATCTGCATAGTCACAATCTTTTGAAATGTACTCTTGCGTAGAACATATTTCAGATAGCCGATTGCTAGTAGTATGAGGTTCAGCAACAGAATAATATTCTCGCCTAACACAGCTAACTTGTTTGGAGTAAGACCGTATTCTGTCAATCGAATAATAATCCCGCCCAATGCAATACTATCCACACAAATCGCTGCAATTAATAGAGTCAGGCTGAAGATATCCCAGATAGTACGCTCACCGGTGTTGTGATAATCTTTTGCACTTATCGAGTAGAGTGTGAGTGCGAGTACGAGTGCGAGAATCAGATCAAACCAGATAAGCATTGCTCTATTTTCATAGGCGGCGTGCGGAGTGATGGCAAATGCGATAATCAGTGACACAGTAACTACTAGGAATAGCGGTGTAAATATACGAGAAAGAACTGGGGCAATGCTCTCAATCAGGCTCTTCTTCTGTTCTACCAAATAAGCAGCTACAGGGAAAAGACCAAAGAACCCTAACGGTCCCATCCACGATAATACGAACGGGGAGACATCTATCCCCAGCAAATCAAACGTACCTAACGTGAGCATAATAAGCACAATGCCACCCAAACCTATCAAGACAGCAAATACGAAACTCTCTCCAATAAATCGTATATAGTTTAAACGCGTATTTACACTTCTCCAGCCAGTATCAGAAGAGTGCGACGGTCCTGCATAGAAGTACATCAATAAGAATATGGTGATAATTGGCACGTGAATTGCTGTAAGGGTCGCTGTATGATGCGGAGCTCGTGACGGATACCCATTTACCATAAGTGCGACAACGAAGAACAAGCTCCCTATGAATAAAATTTTTCTCCTGGGTAAGGTTCGTTTCCAACCAAGATACAGAGCCACAGGGAACAAAGCAAAGAAGGATGCATTCTGTGCATAGATAAGACCGTGACTATCAAAATCTCCATAGCCAAAAAGAGCTGGTACTTTACTGAGTAGACCGGCAAAGACGGCCAAAGCGAATACAATGATAATTTCTGTGCGATTTTTTCGTGTTGATGTATTATCTACTTGAGGAATAAATAATTGTTGCCAGAGCTCCTCAGTGGATACTTTTGCAAATTCAGCCTGTATGAGATCAATATCTCCAAGTCGGCGAACTGCAATGAGAAAGGACTCTTCAGCGGAGAGGCCTTGCTGCATCAATCCGTCAACACTATCGCGGAGATGAGACTCCAGCTCTACTACATCTTCAGGTCCAATCGATCTTGCTGTATATACATGAGTTTTCCATACCCGAATGTGTGATTCGAGATCAAACATGTTGTCCTTCCCTTGCATGCTCTTCTTCCAATTTGAACAGTGCTTGCTGAATAATGGTCCATTGCGATTTAAGGATAGAGAGTTCCTTAACACCATTTTGTGTAATCTTATAGTACTTCCGTCGTCTGCCATTCTCGGAGGTACTCCAGTATGCTTGAATAAGGTTCGATGATTCGAGACGGTGTAATACCGGATACAACATGCCTTCTGTCCACGAAATTTTATCACCAGAGATTTCACGAACTTTTCGCATAATCGCATATCCGTAAGAATCACCACCCTGCAGGATTGCCAGGATGATTGGAGTAGCGGATGCTGCAACTAACTCTTTTGGGAAATTCAATTCATAGCCTCTTTTTATACCTAATGGTGCTATGCATAGTATCACTAGGTATAAGAGTCGTCAATCAGAAAAAGTGTTCAAATCATGAACATACACGTGCACAGGAAGTGGAAACAGACGGATAATTTCTTCATACATAATTCTATTGAAGCTGGTGTTAGTGGCATTCCAGTTGAAATTTAAATTTTAATTGGAGATGGAGTTGGAATTGGAATTGAAGGTGAAGGTGAAGGTGAAGGTGAAGGTGAAG
>CAZTUL010000016.1:0-27847 GCA_964616275.1 uncultured Spirochaetaceae bacterium
ATTAAAAAATTTTATGAATTTTTCATCTATCTATTGACATAAGTACCTAGTTTTGGTATGGTATGGTCATCACCAAGAAATGGTGAACTTGAAATTGAATAGAAATGACCGTGAAGGTCTACTAAGGAGTTATACAATGAAAAAGGCTATTGCAATCTTAATCGTACTGCTCGTAACTGGAATCGCTTTTGCTGCTGGTCCTGCCTCTGGTGAATTAGCTGTCACTACATCAGTAACCGGCTTTGAAGGTATTAAGTTGTCACTCGAAAATGGCGTTTCACAGATTGCTGATTGGAATAACCTTGGAACCGACACCCTGCCTCTTGATCTTGGTGATGATGACGGAACCGCTGCTCCCAGTGGAACGTTCTATGTGAATCTGAGAACCAATAAGGCTGCTGCAATCACTATCGGTTTTTCAGGTGCTAAGCTGACTGCTGGTCTTGCAACTGAAGTTGATTATACCATTGCTGCTGTTGCGGGAACTGGGTATACCAGTGTAGGAACCTTCAATACCGCAGCAAGTACTGAATCTACCAACGTGATTGAGTTTACTGCAGCTTCCAATGGTGCACGAGTAGTCCCTGCTGAAGTAGCGATTGCCGTTGATCAGGATACTTGGGAATTGGCTATGGAAGGTGACTATGAAACCACCGTTACGGTGAGCATTGTATCTGGCAGCTGATTGAACTTGAATTGAATACCATATAGCAAGAACCAAGAAACCGTCACAAGATTAACATTGTGACGGTTTTTTTTATATCTCTAAAACGGATGTTAACTAGGGAAGAACGGAAAAGTGTTGAAGTCCTTCTATAACCCCACCGGCAAATGAACGCTGAGCAAAGTAGAGGTTCTTTTGTTTTTTCAGCACATCCAGGGAGGGTTCATGATTTGCGACAATAATACCTTTTAACGGTTTTATCAGCATATCTGCATCATTACCTGAATCACCCGCTGTTATCACGGATGTAAGATCTATATGCCACTTCCATGCAATATACTTAACAGCTGTCCCTTTCGATGCACGATACGGAAGGATATCAAGAAACTGATTGTGAGAAAGCACAATATGCCAGGAAGATCTTGTTTGATTGAGTGCATCACGGATTCTCCGTACCAGTGATTCAATATCATCCTGCTTTTGTACATTGTAACTGACTTTGAATGCTCGTTGTGCATCAGCTTCAGGCTGTAATTCAAGCTCCTGAAATGAATCGAGGGCTTCTCGGATACGTTCTGGATGCCAACGACGACGAATATAGTGAGCCCATCCTTTATCCGCAATTAAATCCTCTCCGTAAAAGACCTCTGAACCGACTGATGTTATTAGAACATCGGGTTGAGGAAGGTTGTACTGCTCCAGAATTGCCTTTGCTGAATCAATGCTTCGTCCTGTAGCAATACCAAAGCCTAGAGTCTCTTTGTGTTGAGCGAGGAGAGCTCTCAGTTCTTCAATAGCCTGTGCATCACCGGTGAGTGTGTTATCAATATCACTTACCAACAAGTATCTGATTGAGCTCATTCGCTTTGCCATACTTCGCTCATAGCGGGCAGATGGAGTTTTCTTCTCGCTGTGTTCTGTAAGTACTCGACTCAGATGTTCAAGGTAGGTATCACAGTGCGTCTTCCAGTTGTATACCTCTCTGATACGCTCAACGCCGTGTCGGGATAACGTATCCCATAATTCGGAATCGGTTAAAATCTCATAAATACTATCACGTATAGCATCTGGATTAGCTATGTCCACCAAGACACCGCTGTCACAATTCTTTCTGATGTCCTGAACTCCACCCTTATCGGTTCCAATAAAAGGCAAACCTACTGCAGAAGCCTCTATAAAGGTCAATCCAAAATTCTCCAAGGCAGCAGCACTTACAAACACTCCCCGCTTCATGGCTGCAATACGATAAAGCTCAGGGACATCTCTTTCAGGGTTATGGTGCTTAGGAATTGCCATCTTTCCATACAGATCGTATCGATCCATGAGGAGCAACATATCGGTAAGAACCTGCTTCTCACCCTCTTCCATACTATTGATATCTTCACGTATTCCGGCGAAAATCGCTAGGTTTGCTATAGCCTGCAGATTTTTGCTTCTCCCATATATATCTATGAGTACATCAATATTCTTTCGGGCTTCAGGCCTACACAATGCCATGATGAGTGGTTTTTCAGGGACAGTAAAAAATCGCTGCAACTCTCGCATCATATTGAACTGTGCAAGTTTTTGTTCTTCCGTGATTGAGGGATCCTGTATTTCGTAATGATAAAAAGGAAAGAATTTTTCAAGGTTCAATCCTGGAGGTATTACCGTAAACTTATCAAGAACACGATTTTCATAGGAACTATAGAGCTCCTCACGCTCATAATTTGTACTGGTTATTACCATATCGGCTTTTCGGATTGCCCGTTCTTCATGATCAATTCTGGTGGCCATGCTGTAATAATCTTGAATTCGTTCTTCGGAAACACCGATTGATGAGAGATACTCATATTTATTTCTTCCCAGTGAATGTCCAGTAAACACAAGCGGGGTGTGGAAATAACTGGCAATCTCCGTTGCAATATAACCTCCATCCGCATAATGACCATGAATAACATCGGGAACCCGCTGTTCTGCTCTAAAAAACTCAATCAGATTATCGACATATTCATCTAAATGAGGCCATAACCGCTCTTTTCGTATATACTTGACTCCGCCACAGGGAAGACGAACAATTCGTGCTCCTTCACCCACTTGTTCGAACGGTTGATTGTAATCGTCACTCAACCGCTTATCTCCAATCTTCCTCGTGAATAAATCCACCTCAACATCTTCTCGTGTTGACAACTCCTTCATGAGATCTATCACATACCTGGTCTGACCTCCGGTATCTGCATCACGCCCCATCTCAATGTTGTCATTACGCACCAAACCATGGATGTTGATAATTGCTATATACATGTATTACCTCTTCTTATGTAGCTGTAAGCATCCCATATATTGTGAGAACTGTCAAATTAGGATACATTAATCGTCACCATTAAAACTATTCATGCTTAATGGGTATGAGCATAACGGGAACTTGTGCACGTCTCGCCACATATTGACTCACACTTCCAACAAATAATTCTTTGAAGAAACCTCTCCCTTGCGTGCCCATCATAACCAAGGTAGCTCCTCCAGATTCGAGCTCATGCATAATCTCTGTATGCGGGCTTCCGTACACGAGCTTACAGGTCACTCGGACAGTCTTAGGAGCTACAAGTCTCTCTTTCAATTCCTGTAATCGTTGTTCATCTACACGATTAAATTCATCCAATCTGTCCACCAGGTGTGGTTCAATGTGACTTCGATCCTGCACATGCAGTAACGTAACATGTGAGACATTCCCACTATCAAGCAATCGCTCCAAATGGACAAAGGCACTGTCAGCACCAGTGGAAAAATCGGTGGTGTACAAAATGTGTTTTGTCACTGGAGAGGAAATGCCGGTTACAGAGAGATGTCTCTGCTCATCCACAGACAACCGGATAATAATCAGTGGCTTTTTTGTCCCGAGCATCACTTCATGAGCAACACCCCCAAGAAAAGCACCACCTACGAGCGATCTGCCCTGCGACCCGACGACTACAAGGGGATACCCCTCCTCTTCGGCAATCCGGTTGATCTCCCGCTTTGCAGAACCAGGAGAAATTCTCGATTCAACCACGAAACCGAGGTCCTCCAACACCTCTTTTTGCCGCTCAATCGCCTCTGTCTGTATAGTAGCAACATAGGGAAATACCTCAGAAGCAACTTCCTGATAATCGGGACACTGAAGTAATAATATGGAAGAAACGCCAAATTCTTTGAGAAAGGCAAGATGTTTCACCATAATGTCGGAAGCCTCTGAAAGATCCGTTGCAATAATTGCTCGTTCCATCATACTCACCTCCCATGGCAGGAATTGAGATTCACATTCCAACTACAACATAATCCGCCTCTACAACAAGTATAACGACTGAGGTGCGGTAAAGTCAAAACTTTCTCAGTTCGCATACTACATATCATTCATAGCGATTTACACCTCAACAAACTCACATACACGCATTTTTTAAAATATGTGCAAAAATTCAGTGATTATTATTTTTATAGTACTGATATATAACATATTTGTTTTGATTTCTGGCATTTTGTATTGTAATATGTTACAAGAAGCACATTAAAATTGTATCCATCAAAGAAAATGCTAAAAAAGGAGTGCATATATGGCACACAGAGCAATGGTGGATCCTACAGTATCCACTTCTTCTCAGCATGATGAACAACTGGATCAACTTTTCCCGATTATCGACGATATCATCACACAGTATCGAGGGACAAAAGGTGCGCTCATCCCAGTCTTACAGTCGGTTCAGAATCTTGTGGGGTATCTTCCAAAAGAGGTCCTTGTACATGTAAGCGAGGCACTTTCGATTCCATACAGTGAAGTAGCCGGTGTGGTCACATTTTATTCATTCTTCACTACCACACCGCGGGGAAAGCATACAGTTCGTGTCTGCCTCGGTACGGCCTGTTATGTTCGGGGTGGAAAGGAGGTCCTAGAAGCAATAAGTAAAGAACTAGGAATACAAGTTGGACAGACCACAGAAGATCGACAGTTTTCACTTGAAATTGGACGATGCTTTGGAGCGTGCGGTCTTGCACCAGTGGTGATGATTGACGATAACGTGCATCAACAAGTAAAAGTGACACGCATCAAGCAACTGCTTGAGGCATATAGATCTGTAGGAGACGAGGAGGCAGAGTATGAAGAAACTACGTAATGTGCAGGCATATATACGTGAATCAGATATACTCATAAACCAGGCCGAGAAGAATTCTCAAAATCGAGCTATTCTTGTCTGTACCGGCGGAGGGTGTATTGCCAGTGGCTCGTTAGATCTTCTCACCGCCTTCAAGCACTCCTTAGCCGAAATGAAATTGGATATTCCTGTACTTGGAACAGGATGCATGGGCCCGTGTTCCAAGGGTCCTGTTGTAAGGATTCTTCCAGAGAATATACTCTATCAACATGTTTCAGCAACTCATGTCGAACAGATTATTACCGAACATATTGTGAACGGAAAGCCGGTTGAATCGCTTCTGTTCATGAACGACCACCCGGAAACTGTAGTACATCATGATTCTGAATCAGTTTTTCTTAGCCCGCAACGTAAAATAGTCCTGAGAAATTGTGGCCGTATCGACCCTCTTTCAATTGAATCATACATAGCACAGAGAGGGTATCGTGGATTTGTTCGAGCATTAACAGAACTCTCAAAAAAAGAGATTATCGACACAGTAAAGGAATCAGGATTAAAAGGTCGTGGAGGTGCGGGATTTCCTACCTGGATGAAATGGCAGTTTACTTCAGAAGCTCATGGAGAAGAAAAATACGTATTGTGTAATGCCGATGAGGGTGATCCTGGAGTTTTTATGGATCGCTCGGTTCTTGAAGGAGATCCTCACAGCATTATTGAAGGAATGGCTATCGCAGCATATGCCGTTGGTGCAAGTCAAGGATACGTATATGTACGTGCCGAATATCCTTTAGCGGTTGCTCGACTTACAAAAGCAATTGAACAGGCTCAATCGGCAGGACTTCTTGGAAATAACATTTTAGGAACTGATTTTAGTTTTAATCTTGAAATTCGTATGGGTTCTGGAGCTTTCGTATGTGGTGAAGAGACAGCCCTTATCAATTCGATTGAAGGAAAACGGGGAGAACCAAGACCGAGGCCGCCATTCCCTGCACAAAAAGGACTGTGGAACTGCCCTACACTGCTTAACAATGTAGAGACCTATGCTAATGTAGCTCCAATCATTGACCATGGAGCCAGCTGGTATAACGTCATAGGAACCGACTCAAGCAAAGGAACAAAAGTCTTCGCGTTAGCAGGTGCTGTGCGAACTACAGGACTTGTTGAAATTCCTATAGGAACGTCCTTAGGGGATCTCGTATTTTCGATTGGCGGTGGAATTAAACAAGGTCGAGCCTTCAAGGCGGCCCAGATTGGTGGGCCATCGGGAGGATGTATACCGAAAGAGCACCTTTCAGTTCCACTCGATTACGAACCTCTAAAGAATCTTGGAGCGATAATGGGTTCCGGTGGTCTTATCGTTCTCGATGATCAAGCATGTATGGTTGATGTAGCCCGTTATTTTTTAGAATTTGTGCAAGAAGAATCATGTGGTAAATGTGTCCCGTGTCGCGTAGGAACCAAACGCATGTTGGAGATTCTGGAACGTATCTGTAATGGTGAAGGAGAACTTCAAGATATTGATCGGCTCATAGAATTAGGCACGTGGATTAAAGAGACATCACTCTGTGGTTTGGGACAGACCGCACCAAATCCTGTACTATCGACTATCCGTCATTTTAGACATGAATACGAGGCACATATACGAGATCGTCACTGTGAGGCAGGCGTTTGTCCAAGCCTTGTCCGTGCTCCATGTCAAAGTGCCTGCCCCGCACATGTCGACATCCCTGGATTTGTATCTCTCGTCGGAGAAGGTCGATACGCAGAGGCTCTCCTACTCCATCGAGAACGAAATCCTCTTGCTGCAATCTGTTCACGCGTCTGTTTTCACACATGTGAAGATAAATGCAGACGTGCTGGTTTAGATGAATCAGTGAGCATCCGTAGTGTTAAACGATATCTGGTTGATCAAGAGGTAATTGTGCAGATACCCGAAGTAAGACAGAACGATACGAACGCAAAAAAAGCGATTACTATCGTTGGAGCGGGACCTGCAGGCCTCTCATGTGCCTATTTCCTGGCACGTTTGGGTTATAAACCAAAAATTATGGAATCATCGGTTCGTCCTGGAGGAATGTTGGTACAGACAATTCCAGCATACCGCCTTCCCCGAGAAACTATGGCCAGAGAAATTCGTATGATTGAACGCATGGGTGTCGAGATTGTTACTGAACAGACCCTGGGCACAGATTTCACCCTGCAAAGTCTTATCGACCGTAAAGAAGATGCAATTTTCTTGGGGATAGGAGCTCCTGACGCTCTCTCTATGGGGTTACCTGGTGAAGATGCAGCGGGTGTAGTTCAAGCAGTGCCATTTCTACAAAAGTACAACATTCGCGGTTCGGTGGAAGTCGGCGACACAGTCGTAGTTATTGGCGGTGGAAATGCTGCAATAGATGCTGCAAGGACAGCACTGCGACTTGGTTCCCGTTCGGTAACCATTGTGTATAGAAGAAGTCAGGAAGAGATGCCTGCGTACGAGGAAGAGGTCGCAGAGGCTATTCAGGAGGGAGTCACAATAAGTTGTCTAACCCAGCCGGTAGAGATCCTGAAAGACTCAAAAGGACATGTAAAAGCCGTGCACTGCCTCAGGATGGGGCTCGGTTCCTTTGATGCAACAGGAAGGCGAAGACCACTCGCACAGAGCCAAGATCCGCTCACAATCAATGCTGATCAAGTGATTCTGGCAATAGGGCAACGTCTCGATATTACCAAACTTGTAGGAAATGTATCGCTTATGTTGAATGATAAAAACTTCATTGCAACAGATCCTGTTACTGGAGCAACAAGTATACCAATAGTTTTTGCAGGTGGAGATTGCACAAACGGACCATCGTCGGTAGTTGAGGCAATAGCTGCTGGAGAGCGTGCTGCCGTTGGAATCGATACACTACTTACAGGAGAGAATCATGCATTCTGGCGATACGAGAAGATAACTGAAACAAACTACGATCCCGATGAAGAAATCTCCTCAGAAAAACGTGCACCAGTACGACAAATTCCCGTAGAACGGCGAAAACATAACTTCGAAGAGGTGGAACTCCCATGGTCAGAAGCTGTGGCAATCGCTCAAGCACACCGTTGCCTGCGGTGTGATTACGGGAAACATATCAATGAGAACCCTGAAGCTCTCAGTACTGAAAAGAGAAAGGAGGGTGCCCATGCTTGACATAACTATGAACGGAAAAGTGATAACTGTATCTGAAACAAGTACTATTTTAGAGGCAGCAGTGCAGGCTGGAATTAAGATACCTACACTCTGTTATCTTGAGGGATTACAACCAATGGGAGCTTGTCGTGTCTGCCTTGTAGAGGTTGAAGGCTCTCCTACGCTTACAGCATCATGCTCTACCCCTGTTCGGAAAGGTATGGTCATCCACACTCACTCTAAGCGGGTACGTGAAGCGAGAAAAACGGTTGTTGAGCTCCTGTTAAGTGAACATGAGGGTGATTGTCAATTGTGTTCCCGAAGCAACGATTGTGAACTCAGACAACTTGCCGATGAATTAGGTATCCGTACGAATCGATATATTGGTGAGAAGCCGGAGAGCCAGACAGATGAATCCAACGTTGCTTTGGTACGAGATAACGCAAAATGTATTAAATGTCGAAGATGTGTACAGGTATGTTCTGAAATCCAGCGAGTTGGTGTATTGTCTGCTCAATACCGAGGGTACAAGACCACCATAGGTCCAGCTTTCACCGATCCTCTAGAAAGTGTTGCTTGTGTACAATGTGGTCAATGTGCAGCTGTGTGTCCAGTTGGTGCAATTGTCGAGACAAGCCATATTGAACAGGTTATTGCAGCTTTAGAAAATCCCAAAACCCATGTGGTGGTGCAAACAGCACCCGCAATTAGAGCGGCACTAGGAGAGTGCTTCGGCCTACCGCCAGGCACGCTGGTAACAGGTAAAATGGTTTCAGCTCTTCGTGAACTTGGTTTTGATGCAGTTTTCGATACCGACTTTGCTGCTGACCTCACCATCATGGAAGAGGGTACTGAATTGCTTACTCGCCTGCGAAACCGCTTTGTACTCGGTAAAGAGTCGAGACTCCCTCAGTTCACCAGCTGTTCCCCCGGGTGGATAAATTATGCTGAACATTATTTCCCTGACACGTTGGACAAAATCTCTTCCTGCAAGTCGCCACAACAAATGTTTGGGGCTTTGGCCAAAACATATTATGCACAAAAAATGGAGATAGATCCAAGTAGAATTGTTGTGGTTTCTGTTATGCCCTGCACTGCTAAAAAATTTGAGGCAGCTCGACCGGAAATGCGTTCCAGTGGTTTTCAAGATGTAGATTATGTACTGACGACGAGAGAACTCGGCGACCTAATTCAGCAAAGTGGAATAGAATTCACCTCTCTTCCTGAGGGTAAAATGGATAATCCGCTTGGAATTTCTACCGGCGCTGCAGATATCTTTGCCAACACAGGCGGCGTGATGGAGGCTGCATTGCGAACCGTACATGCCGTTACTACCGGACGAACGCTCGAAGCTGAAAATCTTCATGTTAAGCCGTTAGCAGGTCTGGAAGGGATTAAAACGGCTTCGGTAGTGCTCACTGGAACTATTGATGCATGGGCCTTTCTCGAGGGAAAAGAGATAAAAGTTGCAGTAGCACATGGCCTTGGTAATGCCGCAACGCTTATAGAGCATATTCGTAAAAATCCAGATGAATTCCAATTTGTAGAAATCATGACATGCCCTGGAGGCTGCATAGGAGGTGGCGGACAACCTCGTTTTACTACTGATGAAGTCAGAAATGCACGAATTCAAGCAATCTATCGAGAAGATGAGGGTAAGCAATTCAGACAATCACACGAAAACCCTGCAGTTCAGGAACTGTATAGAGACTTCTTGGAAAAGCCATTGAGTGAAAAATCCCATCACCTTCTTCATACTACCTATGGTAAAAAACCAAAAGTGAAAGGATATTAACGACCAAGAAAGGAGGAGACTTCTCGCTCTAGCGTATACATAGCACGTAATTGTTGCCATAGAGCAAATACTGACTCATACAGGTTAAGTTCAATTCGACGTGCACTCAGCTCGTCCATTGCTCCTGCCTGTGCTTTAATATAGGCAATTTCTACATCGTTTTTAGCTAGTTGATACTCTTTTAAACGGAGTGCAAGGGTTGGGAAAACCTCATTAATCGTTCGCTGATAAGCAGAGAATTTGTCAAGAACTGCTTCACGATTTTCGTCTCGTACCAGTGTTGCCTGCACAACAGCCTCTTCAGCCAGTTCAGCAGTGGATCTACTGAGTGAACGTGAAAGATCAGGGGCAATAAATTGTACTGATACACTTATTTCAGGTTTACTTGTGGTAAAAAGCTCATCAAATGAATCAAAAAACGTATTGCTTGGTGTAGGCATATAGTGAGGAGATAGCTGCATAGCTACTGATAGTCTTGGAGCATCTCCCGGATTGCCCAGTTGAGCATCAAGCAATGCTAATTGAAGATTTCGTTGTGCAGTCATGTAAGCTGAATCGGCTCGCAAAGCTAGTTCAACAGTCTCTGGGTCATTGAGCAATTTGCTCTGTAAATAGGTTCGTAATGTTTGTATAGCGGTTAGTATGTCTGTGTGTGATATAGCAGCAATCTGGTCTGCCTGGCCACCAGTAAGGGTATTAAGAGATTCCTTAAGCGTTACTATTTCATTATCAAATTGCTGTATCTGGAGAGCCAATTGCTCCTGTACCACCTGTTGCTCTATCAGTTCATTTTTACTGAGTAATCCTTCGGTAAATCTCAGAGAAGCCTCGGCAAAAGCACGTTCACCGAGAAGTCTTTGTTGTGCTAGCAGCCACCTACTTTCAAGCAGTGCTTCATAAGCATGAAAGAGCTCTAACACTTGGAGCTCAAGCTGTTTTCCAGTTGAGTGCACCCCTTCAAAAGCCTCTTCCTGCTGTATAAGCTGTTTCTCAAGCAGCTTTTTACCATATCCTGCATCAATAATACGATTACCTATACCAAGGGGTTGTTGAAGACTTACCGAGAGTGAGGGACTCTGATTCCACATGAAGTTTCCCCCATCGATTGATGTGGAAGAGATGGCATGGCGAACAGTTATATCCAGAGAGCCTGCGGTGGGTAACTGTTGAGAGAGAGAAGCTCCAAGTCCAAACTGATGAGCAAGAATAAGAGTCTCTGTCGGCGGAGGTGTAGTACTATTTATTTGATACATCCGACTGAAGCCATACACTGGATTTGCAGGATCAGAGATAAGGGAAAAAACTGGGAGTCCATCTCGTTTCACCTTATCTGTTTGAGACACCTGCATCCGATATATCGACTCCAGGCGATTTATTGTTGTGCTCTCTGCTATCAGATTACGTACATGTTCGTGAGTACTTCCCCTCTGTTCAGGCTGCCATTCATTGAGAAACTGTTCAATTTCACCTACTGATATCATCTCTGATTCTAACTGAGAAAATTCAAAAGTCTCATGTATGTCCGGATACCCAAAAGAGATGGTACTGGAATACAGTGAGACAATAGGAATAACCATAAGAATCAGAAGCATTATTCCAGAATTACGAAGTTTCATACCAACCTCCGATCTTTGCGGCTATAAAACATACCGTAGAGCAATGGAATGATGAATAAGGCACTGAGCGTAGAGAAAAGCAATCCAAACATTATCGTGCTTGCCATTGGTCCCCACACAACAGAAGTCCCCCCAAGTCCGATAGCAGTGGGAAGTAATCCACCAATGGTCGTGAGTGACGTTAAAAGAATCGGCCGAATGCGACTCTGTGCAGCAAGCTTCACTGATTCCATAACACTCCTGCCCTCTGCACGCAGTTCATTGATGAAACTTATCAGCACTATAGCATCATTAACTGCAATACCCGCAAGAGCAACTCCCGCATAGATCACTGTAGTGGAAAATGGAGTACCGGAGAAAAAGAGATAGAGAATAACTCCGACAAATGCGAAGGGAACTGAAATAAGGATAAGCAATGGCTGACTATAACTATTGAACTGAGCACCAAGAATAAGATAAATGAGAAATATCCCAAGTAGAAATACACGAAGAATGTCAATGAGTAATGAAGAAAACTCACTGAACTCACCGCCGGTTCCGTACACCACATCTTCGTAGGTGTTTGCTAGGGAATTCTCCCAATACGTTGAAACCATGCTGTCCACTGTTTGGAGATCCACATCTCCATCAGTTTGAGCTGTTATGGTAATTTCCCGTTTACCGTCTACTCTACGAATCGAACCTACTGAGGAACCTAATTCCACACTAGCTACGGTAGAAAAGGGAATAAGTCTCCCATCATCTGTCGGGATAACAGATTGCTCCAAATCTGCAAACCCCATATCACCGTTGTAATCAAAACGTGCAACAATCGATATCTCCTCATTGTTGGAGAAAAAAGACCCAATAGGCAACCCGTCAAAACGAGCTCGTATAAAGGTTCCTAGTGTATTCACCGTAACTCCTAAGGCACTTGCACGCTCTGGATTTAGTTTGATTTTCAACTCGGGACTACCCTCTTCATAGTCACTCTCAATCGTATAGACCCCTTCAATAGCAGTGAGATATTGCATAATGTCCTTCGAGGCTGCTACGAGACTGGGATAGTTATCGCCTGTAACTCTGTAACTTAATGGTGCTGAAGTCGGTGGCCCATTTTGTGCTTTTCGGAAAAACACTTGCTCTGCACCGGCAATATAATAGGTCTCTTTTTCAATTTCATGGATAAGTTCATCAATACTTTTTGTTCTTCCCTCATCCTTCTCGGCAAGATCCACTGTTATCTGAGCAACATGTGCAGTAGTACCGGTACCACTGTCTCGAGCAGCCGCTCCAACACTACTGCTAATGGAGAGGACATCTCCATCACCTATCTTAGGAAGCAATATTGCCTCGAATTCTTTTACTACCGAGTCTGTTACCTCAAGACTGGTTCCCTTCGGAGTGGTAATATCAATAGTAAAATAGCTAAAATCTTCGGCTGAAAATAAATCAACATCAAGAAATAGTATAAGCGAAAAAGAACCAATCATAATTATAAGAAAAAGCATGAGTACAATAGCTTTAAATCGGTAGAACACATCGAAGATTTTTGCATATCCATGCTGAATTTTTGTAAACCATGCACCCGGTTCACGTTTCCGAGGTTTGCTTCGTTTCTTTCCCCAATCGGCAAAGTGGCTGGGGAGGATGAACAAAGCCTCTCCAGTACTTGCAATAAGTGCAATGGTAACTGTGAGCGGAATAACTCGGAGAAATTTCCCTATTGTTCCAGGAATTATCATGAGTGGAAGAAATGCAGCAACTGTAGTTCCGGTTGCTGCAATTATCGGCCATACAACTTGATTTGTCCCTTTGATTGCAGCATCATGTCGTGAAAGTCCATCAAGCTGAAATCGGTAAGAATTTTCAATAATTACGATAGCGTGGTCCACTATAAGACCTAATACCAAGACCAATCCGAAAAGGGTATTAGTATTAATAGTTTCTCCTAATAAGTCGAGTACAATGAAGGTAAGTGCAAAAGTTACCGGAATTCCCAATGCCGTCATAATTGCATTTCTAAACCCAATGAATAACCAGAGAATCACGAGCAGTATTGCTAAACCCATGAGTGCATTAGAGGCAAGCACATTAATACTTGATGCGATTTGAACAGTTGAATCGTTAAATAATGTAAGCGAAGCTCCATTACTCAGGGACTGTGAAGCCTCTTCTACAATCTCTCGCGTACCGGATACTACCGCAACCGAACTTCCCCGTGGAACTTTGGTAACTCGTAATGAGACAGAGGTGGTTCCATTAAACCGTGATATTGAGGTGTCAGGGTCAAATCCATCAATAACTTTAGCAACATCGCTCACACGAACCATTCCAGAACCAGAGGTTGACCGTCGAACAACAACCTCAGAAATACTATCTACCGATTCAATCTGACCAAGTGTACGCAGAAGATATTCTCGTGAACCGCTACTCAATGTACCGCCTGGTACTACCCTGTTCTGATCCTGAACTGCTCGAACAACTTCGTTCACCGAGAGACCCAAAGCGGAAAGCCTGACTGGATCAAGATTAACTAAAATCTGTCGATCTGGTAATCCGATGATATCCACATCTGAAACATCCTTCACTCTGAGTATCTGATCACGGAGTGTAAGGGCCTCTTTACGGAGTTGGCTGTAGGGAAGATTTCCACTTACTACCACTTCAACTACGGGAAGAAAATCGGCTGAAGAGAAATCATCTACGAGTGGATTAAGGGTTCCACTCGGTAGTGCGACTTGGCTGAATCTCGTCTGGGACTCTTGATAGAGTCGTTGAAATTCCTCGTTAGAGATTCCATCATCAAATTCTACCCGTATTACAGAAAGCCCTTCACTCGTTGTTGAAGTAATACCTTTAAGTTTATTGATTCCCTGAAATGCGTTTTCCACGGGAATTGTTACAGATGATTCCATATCTTCGGCACTCGCTCCCGGATACGGAACAATTATATTAACCCAATAGAAGGGAACCTCTGCAAATTGCTCCTGAGGCAAACGAATAAAACCGAATACACCCAGTGCAAGAATGGTAATCATAAGTATGTTGATAAGTACCGGTTTTGTCACCGAAAAGCGGCCCACACTAAATCCGGAAGTTTGTTCTTTTTTGTGATCGCTGGTATCCATAATTTTTCTCTATTCCAGTTAATACTGGGTCACAACTGAGGTGTCTTCATCTATTCGGGATAATCCACTCGTAAGGACCTCTTCCCCTACCAGAATTTTTGTTTCATCAACTGGCTCAACGGCAGCAAGGTCTCCATAACGGTCAAGAATTTTTACCGCTATAAGTTCAGCAGCAGTACCTTTTTTTACATATACATAGGTCTGCCCTTCGCGATTCACTATGGCAGCATTTGGCACGAGAGGATACTGAGGTGCTTCACGATTTTCCACCGTAACTTTTGCAGAAATCCCCGATTTTATTTTTTGGGGATCTGGATTTTCAAAATCAATCAATACAGTCCAACTCCCTGTACGAGAATCACTTCCAGCACTTATTGCTTGGACTTTTCCAGTACTTCTGATAACTTCGCTCGGTGTTACAATTTCAATAATTGCATCTGCACCTGTCCGTACTGAGAAAATCTGTGACTGCCCAAGGGAAACGGGAATGCTGAGCTGTGCAAGATCGATAATTCTTACAATCTGTTGACCTGCCTGAACAGTATCTCCTACAACGAGTTTGCCTCCTTGATCTGCAATGTATCCTGCGATGGGAGCCACTATTGTAGTATCTTTTAATGCATCTTGGGCCCGTGCAAGTTGTGCTTCCAAACCATCAACCGTAGATCGTGATTGATTCAGAGCACTGAGTGATAATGCACCTCGTTCATAAAGCTGCTCATCGACCTCAAGAGCTTTCCGTGCATTTTCAGTTTGCCTTTCGACTTGATTTACCGAAAGCTGAGCAATCGTTTTATCTAAAGTTACCAGTACATGACCCTGTTCTACAAAAGCACCTAGATTACTATCTATTGATTCAATAACACCAGAAGCTCGAGCTTTTACGATAACCTCGTTTCTTCCCTGAATTACTCCATTTGCAACTACTGTTGGACGTAACGCAGCGCGTTTCACCGGTACGGTTGATGTAACAAGCTGAGTATAATCTGTCGCTGCAGCAACCGCTTCGATTACAGGAGGAGTCTCTTTTTGCGGTCTACTCAAAATTCCGAATGAGATGAGTAATACTCCAGTCACCACCAAGACAACCCTAATCCTTCGAAAACTCATAATGCTTCCTCCTGCCGGATAGTCAAGATGTCTAGATATCTAGATGTTCCAGCAAATATTTTAAACACATTCCAATTTATGCATAGTATGGAAATAAAAGTGACTCGGCAATAGAAATATAAGTAAAAAGTGAAATTTTATCGATTACTTTTTCACAACAACGGTCTCAACAAAACGCATTGGTGTACTTGAACGAATAATCAATGGCTTTCCACGAGAAAGAGATGTACTATATCCCGCACCTATGCAGAGTTCTTCCCCTTCAGTCAGAAGGAATCCAGAACCTGACAACAAGACAATCTGTGTACAAGTACCGGCTTCTTCATGTGCTTCCCACACGCTTTGTGCAGACACCTCTACAATTCGGACTTCGGATTTTAAGGTGGACTCTTCCATGATTCGATCTACGACTGTACGCCTACCCCATACATAATGAATACTTCGAGGAGAATCGGTAAGCGGGTCAACCAAGGGTTTAACGTGTCCACTTAGTGCGATATCACTTACTAAAATCCCATCTGCACTTGCAGCAACTACAATATTTTTTGTCCCGAGAGCAACAATAGGTATGGTAAGTTCATTTACCACAACAGTATGTTCGGTTTGAGACAGATACTGTAGACCGAGACCTGAAGATCCCATTTCCTGAACCAGAGCATCCCATGTACCGAGATCTCTCCACACCCCATCATACGGAACCATAGCAACTTTAGCAGCTTGTTCGACCACAGCATAATCAAAACTTTTTTTACCTAGCGACGCATACCTATCTAATAACTCAGGAAAAGAATATTCCCCTATATGCGATTGCACAATTTCCATGAGGTACCCGAGTCGGAATGCAAATACGCCACCATTCCAACACGCACCCTGTTCAATAAGACGACGAGCCTCTTCGCTCTGAGGTTTCTCTACAAATCGCTCGATGGTAAAAAACCCTTCCTGATGCTCCTTCGGAACCATATAACCAAATCGACTCGAAGGATTTGTCGGATGTATTCCCATGAGCACCAAGTCCACATGAGGTCGGGCTGCTACGGCACTCATGCGTCGGACAACCGAAAAGTAGTGCTGTTCGGCGTAGGGATCCACTGGAAGGACCACCACAATATCCTGCGGGTTGCCATGACAGATATCAGCAATATAGGTGCTGGAAAGTGCTATGGCAGGAAAAGTATCTCTTCGATCAGGTTCACACACAATAGCTACCTGATCGCCAAGCTGAGCTTCAATCTGTTCTTTCTGAGCCTCTCCTGTTGCAATAACAACCTGTTCTGTGGGGAATTCAGTACGAAGTTGGTGGTATACACGCTGCAGCATAGACTCACGTCCGTTCGAGTCGCAGGGTAATACCGATAGAAACTGCTTAGAGCGAATATTGTTTGAGAGTGGCCATAAACGCTTGCCGGACCCTCCCGATAAGAGAATAATGTGGGTATTCATACGCTGTATTATCGCCGTGAAATCACAGAAACACAACCCGGAAACTTTTCGGATACATGTGAAGTTTGAATCTAAAATCTAGAAGGCATGAACCCGAGTGAATCATATTCCCTCTTGATTACTATACATTTGTATAGTATACCTAGGGTATGGCACAGATATTGATAGGAACATCAGGATACAGCTATACAGAATGGGTCGGCCCCTTCTATCCAGAAAAAACAAAGGCAGAGAACTACCTCTCCTATTACACCACAAGATTTTCCACCGTTGAACTGAACTTCAGTTACTACCGTATGCCGGAAGCCTCCCAGCTGCTGTCTATGTGCGAACAAGGTCCTTCACTCATATTCTCCATAAAAGCTCATGAATCTCTCACTCATACGGTGGATTCTGCAAATTGGCGTATAGCTGCGACCACCTTTCTTTCTGCCATTACACCACTATATGAACAAGGAGCTCTTGGTGCTCTCCTATTTCAATTTCCCTATTCATTCCATTACGATCCTGAACGAAGGCGGTATCTCGATCAACTGCTTCGCATGTTCACCGCCTATCCACTTGCGGTAGAGTTCCGTAATGCACAGTGGTATAACAATCGTACTCTCGACTCTCTTCGTAGTCGTCATATTTCTCTTGTGTCTCTTGATCTTCCTGAGATTAATAATTCTCCTCCTATTATGGATGTCTCAACCTCCTCATTGGCTTACATACGGCTGCATGGTCGGAACAAGGAACAGTGGTGGGGTTCTGATGCTGCCTCCAGATATGATTATTTGTATAGCACATCAGAAATCGCTGCAATTGCAGAACGGATTCGCGGAATCGCATCGACAACACAGTTGGTTCTTGTCTATTTCAATAACCACCGGAGGGGTCAGGCAACTCAGAATGCCCTCGAACTCTCATCTCTGCTCAGTAAAGGACCTGCTCATGACAGGTGATAGTGCAAGTGTTGTTCATATAAATATCACCAACTTTGCTGCTGCTGTTGCTGCAGCTAAAAATAGTGCCCTAGCCGACTCAGCATTTATTATTGCAAAAATGAGTGCATCGCGGAGTGTGGTAATCTCTGCATCGCAGCGGGCACGTGAGGAGGGTATTGCAATTGGCATGCCGGTCTCTTCGGCTTTACGACTCGTTCCCTCACTTGCAATCCTTCCACCCGACAGTAAAGCACAAGCACGTGCAGAGTCAGAACTTTACACCATTGCATCACGATTTTCCCCCACTATACAGCAGGATTCGGGCGGACATGTATATATAGATGTATCGGGAACAACCCGCCTTTTTGGCCCGCCTGTGGATTGTGCAGTACGCATGCGTAATGAGATCTTTGAGCTTCTCGGTATGAAACCTGCTATAGCAGTTGCCTCAAACAAACTTGTAGCTAAAATAGGAACACGTGCAATCAGGCCAAGTGGGCTTACCCTCATTCGGCAAGGAAACGAGTCCTCATTCCTTGCTAAGCAGGACATATCGCTTCTTCCAGGAGTCGGTCCTACTATTGGGCGACTACTCTCAGTGGCAGGGTTTCAAGACATTGGAGAACTAGCAGAACTTGATGATGCACAGGTAGTCTCCCTTTTAGGAAAGCGAGGAATTGCACTTCGTAATGCGGCTATGGGATGGGATGCCGCCCCAGTGGATTCAAGAAGTCCCGATTCTCGCACCATACAACGGCGTATAGACTTTGCTGAGCCAGTACTTGAAGCCTCCGCTATCCGAGCAGCCCTTATTACCGCAGCTGAAGATGCCGGCCTTACTATGAGACAAGAACTTATGGCATGCAAAACAATCTGGTGTACTCTTTTTTGGGTTGATGGTTCTACAACTGAAGGATCTTTTACGAGTACCCTTCCAGTACTTGTAGATGCACAAATTATCAATGGTGCGTGGAGTGCTCTTCAACAAGCCGCAAAACGACGTGTGAGAATCCGTGCAATAGGACTCTCACTAAAAAAATTGGTTCCTGCCCGAAGAGAACCCGATCTGTTTACACCACCCGGGACATCCAAGGAGGAACAGTTACAATCTGCCGTAGATGCCACACGCATGAGATTTGGTATAGCTGCACTTACTCACGCAGCAGCGGTGATTCATGTGTAGCAGACTCGGCATACGCTCAGCATACTCCCTTTTATGGGGAACCTCACTGCCGGAAACTATAATCAACCATTTGGCAAAGCAAGGATGTCGTACTATAGGAATAACCGACAGAGACAACATATATGGATTACACGAGAGTAGACGAGCAGCAAAACAACTTGGAGTGAATCTGATTGTAGGAGCAGAACTTACAACACCGGAAGGATCTGTATTCGCGTTTGTAAAAACTCCAGAAGGATATGCACGTCTTTGCACATTATTAACAAACCACAATATGCAACCTCAATTCGATTATATTGCTGCTCTACAACTTCAATCTGAGGGCTTGATACTAACCTCGAAAGCACCTCAAGTGCTGGAGCAATTAGCAAGAGACGTTTCCGAACTCTATGGAGCCATTACACCTCACTGGCTTGGATGCATCCCAACAGCTAGACGATTGAATATACCTATCATGGCTTTGGATGATGCAACAATGCTCTTTGCTGAAGAGTATGAGATGCACAGAGTCTTACGAGCTATAGCACTGGGAACAACGGTAGGAATGCTCACAGAACAGCACGCTACAGAGAATCCAGAACACATCATATATCCAGATTCCCATTACAAAGAATCATTAAGTACATGGTCGGAAGCATTGAACAACACTGAAATCATTGCTGAAGTCTGTTCCCATGTACCACTGTTCTCTTCACTCGTGTTCCCCCCCTATCCAGAGGAAAGAGCCTCGGCTATTGAGGAACTTCGTCAAAGAGTATTACTGGGAGCTGAAAAACGATATGGAGAGATTTCAGATGCAATACTCAATCGCATAACGTATGAATTGGATATTATTGAGAAAAAAGGGTTTGCCTCATACTTCCTCGTTATGGATGATATAGTCGCTATGGCCAGTCGGACCTGTGGAAGAGGTTCGGGTGCGGCCTCTATTGTCTCATACACCCTTGGTATTACCAATGTAGATCCCATTGCCTATAATCTCTATTTTGAACGCTTTCTTTCCATGGGTCGGACAGATCCTCCCGATATTGATGTAGATTTCGCCTGGGACGAGCGTGATGATGTTCTTCACAAGGTAATCGAACGATTTGGTCGAGACCATTGTGCACGTGTGGCTAACCACAATCGATTCCGATTCCGCTCTGCAATTCGGGAGACGGCAAAAGCCTATGGTATTCCAGATACCGACATTACTCAAACAGAGAGGATACTCATCGATTCTGGCTTAGAAAAAGTATCTGATCCGCTCTGGCACACCATAGTGGCAATAGCTACATGCCTTGAAGGACTTCCTAGAGGAATTTCCATGCACTGTGGAGGATTGGTGATAACTCCTGATCCGGTATGTCAGTATGCACCCATTGAACTTTCAGCAGAGGGGTACCCTTTGTTGGCATGGGAAAAGGATGGAACAGAAGATGCTGGATTAGTAAAAATTGATTTATTAGGTAACCGGTCACTTGCAGTTATTCGCGATGCACTGGCGTCTCTACACAATCAAGGTATTACTATTGATGAACGCACCTGGCATCCTGCTGAGGATTCCGCAACAATTGCTGCATTAGCTAAAGGGAATTCAATGGGTGTATTCTATATTGAATCACCGGCTATGCGGCAGCTGCAGCAAAAGACGGGTCGAGGTGATTTTGCTCATATAGTAATCCACTCTTCACTTATCCGTCCGGCAGCAAACGCGTATATCTCTGAATATGTGAGACGACTCAAGGGAGGAACATGGGTACCTTTACATCCTCAACTGGAATATATTCTTCAGGAATCCTATGGGATTCTCTGTTACCAGGAAGATGTCTCTAAGACTGCAGCAGCGTTGGCTGGATTCAACGAAACTGAAGCCGACTCTTTACGTAAAGTTATTGCAAAGAAGCGTGATAAACATCGACTCTCCCACTATGAAAATCAGTTTATAACCGGGTGTACAAACCGAGGGGTTCCTTCTGAGGCAATACACGCAATCTGGCACATGATGCTCTCCTTTGAAGGATACTCATTTTGCAAACCTCACTCTGCCTCTTATGCAATGGTATCGTTTCAGTCGGCATACCTTCGGGTCCACCATCCTGCGGCATTTATGGCAGCAGTACTCTCAAATCAAGGAGGATACTACAGGGCGCAGGCCTATATCAGCGAATCGAGACGCATGGGTCTTTGTATAATCGGACCCGATATCAATCTCAGTTTCAGGTCATATACTTCGGAAGGCAACACCTCAATCATCGTCGGTTTTATGGCTATTGCAGAACTCTCTTCAGAGGCTGTGAACACCATACTGGCAGAACGTACCTGTAATGGATCTTTTCATTCTCTTGAGGATTGTGCTTCACGATTATCGCTGAATCGAAATGACTGGGTTTCTCTCGTAGCTGCAGGAGTCTTTGATTCATTGGAGAAATCCTGTCCTCGCAGTATGCAACTTCGAATGCTCCTGGTCTCAACAGGGAACACTCATCAACACACAACACAGGGATTGTTATTTTCACAAAAACACACATTGGTACCGAATATTCCCAACAGAGAAATAACATCCCGAATTCCTCTAAATCGTTCAGAAAACGAGCTCATACGTGAGTTTGAGATATTGGGATTCCTACGCAATCACCATCCACTCATGCTATGGGCTCGAGAGGTGGGCCGCACAAACCGTGTAAAAGCATCTGAAATTGGTCTTTATATTGGAAAACGTGTTACCCTCGTCGGCTGGCCGATTACCCGAAAAACTATTTGGACAAAACAAGGCCTTCCCATGGACTTCATCTCATTCGAAGATGAAACAGCCCTTTTTGAAACCATATTTTTCCCACAGACTCATGAAAGATATAGAAAATTATTGTATGGTCAACGCCCTCTCGTCATCTACGGAATGGTTCAGAATAGTGAAGGAGCTCTCTCAATTGAGGTCACTTCCATAAAAACTCTGGGAAATTGATAAAAATAGGAAAATATATCGCGTTATAATTTTTACAGAATCCAGAAAATACGCTACAATGGAGAAAATTCAGAGGGGAGGAAACGGTGAAAATCCAAAAACAACAGGTAATGCGAAATGTCCTGTTCGCATTATCTCCATTGTGCCTAGCAGCTATCTACCTCTATGGTTGGCGATTTCTTGCTGTCCTATCGGTAGTTGTGGCAACAGGACTATTGAGCGAGTGGCTCATGGCTAAGCGGTATCAATTAAAAGTTACCGAATCGGTTTTCGTTTCAAGCGTACTGTTTGCACTTTCCCTACCGCCCGGGATTCCATTATGGATAGCGGCAGTAGGTATCGCATTCGGTATCGTATTTGGGAAAATGGTCTTCGGTGGTTTTGGGAAAAATGTTTTTAACCCAGCAATTACTGCCCGAGCATTCGTTTATATCAGTTTTGGCGTACCCATGACTGCACGGTTTGTATTACCGCAGACTTCACTTAATTGGTTTCCAGCAGGTTTCGGGACCTGGCTGACAGCTGCAGACAGTGTATCAGCGGCAACTCCCATGGCTACCCAGTCTGCCTCATATCTTCAATTGCTTTTAGGAAATATTAGTGGAAGCTTTGGAGAGACCTCTGCACTTCTCATCATTCTCGGAGGAGCCTATATTGTATATAAGAAAGCGGCTAACTGGAAAATAGTGGTAGGTTCAATTGGTTCTTTTTTACTATTACAGACAATTCTCTGGATTTCCGGTATCCCTACAGCAACGAATCCATTGTATGCAGTATTAAGCGGAAGCTTTTTACTCGGTGCATTCTTTATGGTTACTGACCCAATTTCATCATCGCAATCCACCGATGCAGGAAGATGGGTTTATGGAGCTCTATTTGGGTTACTCACGGTGGTAATTCGTGTCTTTGCCAACTGGGCAGAAGGTGTTACGTTTGCAATTCTTCTGGTAAACATGTTCGGTCCGCTCTGCGACCATTACTTCAAGCAGAGAAAAGCAAAGAAAAAGGCTAAAGCTCAAGCAGGAGGTGCTGCATGAAAACCACCAGTTTTTACGCACGGCGCATCCATCCCCTTATAGTTATGGCACTGATCACCATTGCATGTATTTTGGTTACTGCTTCACTCCATTTATCTACATTAGAACGGGTAAAAACCAATGAGCAATTTTTTCTTTGGAGAAGCGTCCTCGATGCCGCAGGAGTATCTCATGATGGTCAACCTTCTTCGGTAGCATCGTTGTATCAGGATGGAGTTGTTGAGAAAGAGGGAGTGTATACGGTTGAAAAGCCCGATGGCTCACTTCGTTATGTAAGAGAAATAACTGGCCCTGGACTATGGGGACCAATCACCGTCATGGTCGGCTTTGAGGAAAATCTCAAAACACTTTCCGGAGTTTCAATCGTAAGCCAAAACGAGACCCCAGGATTGGGCGCCCGCATAGAAGAACCGTGGTTCACGGCTCAGTTTGCGGGAAAACAAGGCCCATTCCGTATTGTGGAAGAAGGAACGAGCGATGCTCCCGACGAGGTGGATGCCATAACAGGGGCAACACGCACAAGTGAAGCTTTTAGGAATATCATGAATAGAGCAACTGCCGAAAGCGACACAATTTCGAGGGGGCAATAATATGGCACCAGGAATGATTAAAAAAACATTTTTAGCCCCATTGGGGAAAGATAATCCAGTTTTTGTCCAAATTTTAGGGATCTGTTCGACCCTTGCCGTTACCAATAAACTGGAAAATACTCTGGTAATGACACTCGGAGTCATGTTTACAACGGCACTCTCTAGTTGGACAATTTCGATTCTGAGAAAAGCAATTCCATCACGTATCAGAATGATGGTTGAGACTATGGTAATTGCTACGTATGTAATCATTGTAGATATTGCTCTCAAAGCATACTATCCCGAAATGTGGAAGCAGTTAGGTCCCTATGTAGGTCTTATTATAACCAACTGTATTGTCATGGGGAGAATTGAGGCATTTGCACTTCAGAATAAACCGACACTCTCCCTTGTTGATGGCCTTGCAAGCGGAATGGGTTATGCTTATGTACTGCTCATTATTGCATTTTTCCGTGAGCTTTTGGGAACAGGAACGCTCTTCGGCATACAGATTCTTGGCTCATGGTGGACAAGTTGGGCGATTATGATTATGCCGCCGGGAGGATTCTTCATGCTGGCAATCTTTATGTGGATTGTCCGTGAAGCAATATTTAAGGAGGGCAGCCATGAATGAGTTCTTATTCCCACTAGCAGTATTTTTTGCTGCAATTTTTACAAATAATATTCTGCTGACAAACTATTTGGGTATGTGCTCCTTCCTTTCAGTTTCAAAGGAATTGGAAACTTCTGCCGGTCTTGGAATCGCAGTGACCTTTGTACTTGCGGTAACCACTGCAATCAATTGGATAGTCTATCACTTCCTACTTGTACCTTTTCAGCTTGAATATCTACGATTTATCGTGTTCATTATCGTAATTGCTGCATTCGTCCAGCTCATCGAGATGGTGATTGAACGATACAGTGAAGGACTCTATTTCGCACTTGGAATCTTTCTTCCTCTGATTACGGTCAACTGTGCGATCCTCGGTGTGTCGTTATTTATGGTAATTCGGGAATATTCGTTCATTACGAGCTTCTTCTTTGGATTGGGAAGCGGACTCGGCTGGTTGTTGGCAATTCTTGCGATGGCTGGAATCAGGCAGAGATTACGCACGGCAAAAATTCCTCCTGGATTAGAAGGTGCAGGAATCGCATTGATTATAGCCGGTTTCATGGCAATGGCGTTCATGGGATTTTCTGGCATGATTACCATTTCATAGGAGGAGAACATGATTGCAACTCTCGTGATTAGTGTATTAGTTATTACTGCGATCGCGGTCGTTCTTGCCCTCCTTATGGTGATTGCCGATGCTACAGTTGGCAATTATGGTGTGGTTAAGATTAACATCAACAATAAAAAAGAGCTTGAGGTTCAGGGTGGACAACCGTTGTTGAGAGCACTCAATAATGAGGGAGTTTTTATCCCGAGTGCTTGTGGCGGTAGAGGCTCCTGTGGGCTCTGTAAAGTCCAGGTTCTCGAGGGTGGAGGAAATTATCTCCCTACCGAATTACCCTGGATTTCCGAGGAAGAGAAAAAGAATCAAGTGAGACTCTCCTGTCAGTTCAAGGTTAAAAACGATGTATCTATACAGATACCTGAGGAGCTCTTCTCTGTGAGACAATTCACCACCAAAGTGGAGAGTCTTCGTGATTTAACACATGATATAAAGGAAGTACGACTCAAGCTGATTGATCCACCGCAAATTGAAATGAAAGCTGGTCAGTTTATTCAATTCCAAGTGCCTGCCTACGAACTTACTGATGAACCTGTTTATAGGGCATACTCAATGGCTTCAGTACCGAGCGATACAACCCATGTAGAATTGGAAATTCGTTTAGTCCCTAATGGAATTTGTACTACTTACGTTCATAAACACCTAAAAGAGGGTGATACCGTCATGGTTAATGGACCTTATGGAGAATTTTTCTTACGGGATACTGAACGCGATATCATCTGTATTGCCGGTGGATCTGGAATGGCTCCTCTGAAGTCTATACTGCTCGATATGGCAGAAGAGAAGAGCACACGAAAAGCCCGTTATTTCTTTGGAGCACGAACTGCCAAGGATTTATTCCTGTTAGACGAGATGAAAGCTCTTGAAGAAGAGATGGTGAACTTTAAATTTATCCCTGCACTAAGTGATCCACAACCAGAGGATAATTGGACTGGCGAGACCGGACTTATTACTGATGTAGTACATAGAATGACAGAAAACGCAGCTGAGGCAGAAGCCTATCTCTGTGGGAGTCCCGGCATGATTGATGCATGTGTTAAAGTGCTCAAAGATCTTGGAATGCCGGAAGAACGCATTTACTACGACAAGTTTGCCTAAAATGGAAAGAGGAGTAAGATTATGAAACAGACACCAGAGTATGATGCGATACAGCGGCAGATGGCTCCCGGTGTTATTACACTAGATGGATTTCTTGGCAAGGATACGCGGAAGCTTATTGATATTCTAAATGCCGATGATGCTGTTGTTCGAAGGGCTGAAGTTACTCATGAACTCATAGCTGAACGAATGCAGTATTTTAGGGATGCCGGCTTAGACGGACTTGGAGAATTCATGAGCCTTGACGGCCATTTTGAAGTACGCGTAGATTCTGTACGAGGAAAGCTTCCATCACCGTTCGGTGGTCCAGGCATGTATGAGAAGGTGAACACAACCGTGGTTAACAAGAACTTAGGGAGACAGATAGTGTATACTGACTTGCACATCCACTTCGTCCGTGACCATGGCTTTTATGAGGGACAAGGTTCCCCTTATAGAATCGAGCCGGAAGAACTTATTGCAGTGTTAGAAGTCACAGTTTCCTAACCTGAATTACGGAAGCTCATCCCAGTTGTACTCTAAAACTTGCTCGACAAACAGTCGGGCAAGATTTGTATCAAATTGAGAACCCGCACATCTCTTTATTTCAGCTGCAGCCTCAGCATCACTAATAGATTCCCGATACGGACGTGGAGCAGTCATAGCATCATATGCATCCGCTATAGCAATAATGCGCGAGGGTATAGGTATTGCCTGCCCGCTCAAGCCCCGAGGATACCCTTTGCCATCCATCCGTTCATGATGAGAAAGTATATAATTGGCCAGTTCGCCCAATTCTCCAACTGAACCAAGTATTCTCCACCCGATTTCAGGATGCCGTTTCACCTCTTCCCATTCCTGTGCAGTGAGCTTGCCTTGTTTATTGAGTACCGAATCATCGATTGCGATTTTTCCTATATCATGAAGTAGACCTGCTGTCCTGAGTTCTGCGGCTTCTTTTGTACCCATCCCTGCGACTTCTGCAAGCCTCACACTCAACACACTTACCCTTCTTGAATGTAATTCCTCACGTCTATTTTTCTCATGGAGTGTACTGATGATGGTATGAACCGCTCTGCTATGAGCACTTGGACTCTCTGTGAGCTTGCTTCTTCGTAATGCATTCTCGGCTTGCTTAAGTAATTCGTTCAGGCTTTCACGTTCAACTTGCTTGACCGAAACTCCGAACGAGATGGTAATCCTCACATTTCGAACTCCGAGTCGACCTACTTCTCGTTGAATTTGCTGAGCTAGCTCCCATGCCTCCTTCTCTGAAGTCTCTGGTAGAACCATCGCGAATTCATCCCCACCAATACGTGCTGAACTTCCTCGCCCCTCAGCATTTCGTTTCATAACCTGTGCGACAGCAATTAAGAGTTCATCACCTGCCTCTCGTCCGAAGGCATCGTTAACCACCTTAAGACCGTTCACATCCCCAATCAGAACACTTAATGGAAATTGTTTTCTCGTATCGGCTTCGTATAATGCCTGTTCGAATGCCTGAAGATTCTCAATTCCAGTGAGCACATCATGTCTATTGGCCCATAGAATTGCTTGTTCCATCTCCTTTCTTGCACTTATGTCCATAACCATGCAGAGATGAACATGTCGATTTTCAATTTCCATCTGCATAGCAGTAACAGCCATATGGACCCACACATACGTTCCATCGGGTCGCATGAAACGCTTATCCATTGCGTAAGAATCAATTTCTCCAGATGTAAGCTGTTTCATGAATGCAAGATCTTCTGCAAGGTCATCCGGGTGCGTAAGTTCTGTCCAAGAGTATTTTGCATGTTCTTCACGAGTCATTCCCATGATATCAAGAAACGACTGGTTCACCTCATAAGCCAAACCGGATATTGAATCAGTAATGGTAATGCC
>CAZTUL010000016.1:27947-37182 GCA_964616275.1 uncultured Spirochaetaceae bacterium
TTTCGAGCCGTTTTCTATGCCAGATAATGCCTATTGCACTCGCTGTACTGATAACAAAAACACCCATTAATGCTCCATCGCCGCCTATCCAAATACGGTAAGGAATCATGATAATGGCAGCAACTGATGTGGGGATAAGACCGAAAAACATTCCAGAAACGCTTAATAAGATGGAACGACCATCAAAAACGAGTCCTTGCGAATATACCACAGGCCGGAACATGAGCAGTATTCCAACGCCTCCAATCACGACACCCATGAGAATTGGATACAGACGTTCCAGTTTAAGCTGCCTCGAAGGAACAACAGCGAAGATTACCGCTACAGAGAGCAATAGCGAAATATTGTAAATAATATCCAGTATCATAAATCTGCCCTCTCAACACGATTCTTTCCCAGCAATTTTGCTTGCATAAGGGCTTTATCTGCTCGATTCAGAATATTCGTTGCATCAGTATCGTGAGACATCATTGTAGATACTCCTATGCTTACAGTAATCACAATAGCTCTCTGTGCATAGGTGCATACGTGCTTCTGAATGGACTCTCGTATGTTTTGTGCTCGTATCATAGCTTGTTCTATAGTAAGCCCTTTCATGGAGATCACAAATTCGTCGGAACCTATTCGTGCACATAAATAATTATCCTCATTAAAATTATCATGTAATACATCAGCAACGTCCTTGAGAAGATGGTCCCCTAAAAAGTACCCAAAGGTGTTATTTACATCTTTAAAATTATCAATGTCGACTATCATGATAGATACAGGAATCTTCTGCTGTGTATATAGCTCTAATTGTTCACTCAATCTTTCAAAGAAATAGGCTCTATTGTACGATTGTGTGAGCAAATCATGAAACGCGGTATCACGAATTCTCTGCTGCAGATCCTTTTGATCTGAAATATTGAGCATGAGTACCGTTACCGCACTCTTTTCGGAAATATTCAACTCCAAAGGATACATACGGACTTGATACCATTCAGAATTTTTCTCACCTGCTTCACTAAGACTAAGGAGGTCATCAGATGAAAGCTCATACTCAAAAGACTTACCTACTCCAAGATGTAAAGTTTTTTGAATTTGGGACAGAAAAAAATCGGCAGTTTCCAGCTTCATCACTTCGTGAAGTTTTTTTCCTCTCAGGGTATCCTGCTGTAACGTTAAGGAATTAAGTGTTCCAACATAGACCTCGTGGAATGTTCCCTCTTCATCAATGATGAAAAAAGGTGATGCAATTGAAGTGAGAAGATTTTCAAATAAGTTATAAGATTCGTAATGGGTCATCAAAAAACCCCTCCTCGAAATCACTGTTTCCCATCAATACTGGTTGGGAGAGCTTCTCAATAGCATCAACCACATCCGTGTCGAATTGTGTTCCAGCATGGTTACGCAATTCTTGTAAAGCTTCGTCAATCGCTCGAGGTGTACGATAACCAAACTCACTCGTCATAGCATCGAAGGCATTTGCAACAGCAATAATTTTTGCTTCAAATGGGATATAATCGCTTTTCAGGCCTCTCGGATAACCCTCTCCATCAATCCGTTCATGGTGCATGAATATCCAATTTGCAATCTGATCAAATCCGGGAATAGACCTCACAATCTGGTATCCCATTTCAGCATGTCTTCGCAATTGAGTCCATTCACTATTAGTAAGTGGACGATGCTGATTGAGCAAATCAGATGAAATACCGATCTTCCCTATATCATGTAAAATTCCAGCTAAACGAAGTTGATCCAGTTCTGCTTCACTAAAATGAAAAACCTTTCCTAATTGAACTGCGAGGTATGACACTCGTTCACTGTGTTTCTTTTCATAGGTACTTTTTGCATAAAGACTCTTTATAAGGACTTTGATTACATCGTATTTATAACTCGTGCTCTCTAAAAGCTTGTTCCGGTACATGGCATCTTCTGCTTGCCGAAAGAATGGCTCAAATACTTCTACAGGTTCATGCGCGGTTGCAGTACCAAAAGAGATGGAAAGCTTTGTATCGGCTATTTGTTTTTCCTTTAGAATTTTCTGTATTTCGAGGATTCGTTCACGTACATCATCTTCCGAAGCATGTAACATGATAATTACAAATTCATCGCCCCCAATTCTTGCAACGCTGTCTCCGCTTCTCTTAACCGATAGGAGTGCTGAGGCACAGGCAACTAGCAATCGATCTCCTACCAAGTGTCCAAAAACATCATTGGTAAGTTTCAAACCATTTACATCACAAACAATTATTGATACTGGCAAATTCTGTGGTTCATGTAGCAGCTTAGACTGGAATTCTTCGAAATATCGTCGGTTATAGAGGCCAGTCAATTGATCTCTATAACTGAGATGGAGTATTTTATCTTCATATCGCTTTCTCGTGCTTATGTCTCGAGTTACACCAATCGCCTCATAATCTCCGTGCTCCCGGAGTCTGAATGTAACTGTAGATTCTGACCAAAAACTTTTCCTATCTTTTTTAATTTGACGTGATTGAAATGATATATGCATCTTTTCGACTGGATTCTTTTTAAACTCTTTGAAATTATGCAGTAACGTGTGTTTAATGTGGGTTGCATTACTTGGATGAAGGGTAATTTCAAAGGGTTTTCCAACTATCTCATCTGCAGAATACCCCAGTAAACGCTCAACAGAAGGGCTCATATAGGTAAATGCATCACCAGCAAAATTATATACCCAAATTACATCGAATGCATGCTCAGTAATAAGACGATACATTCTCTCACTTTTTCGCAATGCCAATTCATATTCACGTTGATTCGAAATATCTATCTGCAAACCAAAGTGCCCGACAAACTCACCTTTCTTATTAAACAAACAGTGATAATCACCCTGCATCCAGGCTGCGGTACCGTCTTTTCGAATCATCATGGTATTCTGACTCAATTTTTTCTCATTGAGAAGCGAGCGGAAGATTTCCCGAGCTCGCCCAGTATTGTCTTGAAATAATTCCAAAGCACTTTTCCCTAGTATATCATCCTCTGTAGCTCGAAACTGATCAATAAAAGCCTGATTTGCACGTACTACTCGCTGTTCCTTAAGTATGATATCCAAAGCGGCATCTTTATCCGGTGCATGCTCCCAATCCACAGGATTATCGAGCAGCATGAGAAATATTCCGGTAAGGGTCTGTTCAAAGAGCAGACTGAGGAGATCAAGCTCCTGTTGTCTCTCCCTCTCTTCTGCAAGTTTCTGTGTAATATCTCTTGCAGTTCCATAGATCAGATTATCGCTTACATAGGATCGCCATTCCAATGAATGATACTCTCCATTCACCGAGCGATACCGATTTATAAAATTCAGTACTCTATTACCTTTGCTGAGATGAACGATTTGCTGTAATGTAGATTCTCTGTCGTCGGGGTGCACATATGTGAGAATTGAAGTGTGTTCAAGATCTTCCTTTGCGTATCCTAGCACAGTCTGCCATTCAGAATTCACCATGGTGAAATTACCTGATAAATCGATGGTACAAATTAAAGTTGGAGTTAATTCTACAATTGCTTCGAGAAGTCTTAACTGTTTTTCTCGTTCTTGTATTTCGTTCATTTTGGTGTAAGTGTAGCACGGCGCAGAATTAGCTTCTACAAGAATTTGATATCTATTCAGAAATAGAAAGTGCCAGCTGGATGGAGGCTACCCTTGTCTCCATAGATTCGGAACGTGAAGTCAATACAATCGGTATGGTAGCACCAACAACAATCCCTGCAGAGTGTACTCCTGGAACTGACAGAAACGCTTTATAAGTAGAGTTCGCTGCATCTAAGTTTCCAAATATTAGAATATCCGCATCGCCCGGAACTTCACCTTCAATACCCTTAATACGAGCTGCATCCGCAGAAAGGGCAACATCTAATCCAAAAGGACCCTCAATAATTGCGTCAGGTAATAGTGAAGTATTCTTCTGTAGGAAAACGATTTGAGAAGCATCCGTTGTTGATATAATTCGCGGATTAACAGTTTCCACAGGACATACTAGGGCTACTTTAGGTACTTCAAGACCTAGATTATGAGCAACTTGAATTGCATTCGAAATAATTTGTACCTTTTTATCAATATCGGGAACAATGGAAACAGCTGCGTCTGTAAGAAGAAGTGGTTTATGATACCAGGGTAGTTCCAATCGAGCTACATGACTAAGTAAGGATCCCTCCGGGAGCAGCCCCTGTTCACGGTTCAGAATCTCCCGAAGAAAATCTGCCGTGTGCACAGAACCTTTCATGAGCACCTGAACTTCTCCCGATTTTGCCGCCTGCGTAGCCCTAAGACATGATTCTTCCATACTTTTAGTTGGAATCAATCGTATCCCAGTAAGCTGTATACCAAGTTCCTCCGCTCTTTTTCTCGTCTCCATTTCATTTCCGAAAAGTAGAAAGGTTGCATCAAATTCCAGTCTGAACCGATCCATTGCTCGAAGACTCTCATCATGAGAAGACCCAACAATTGCAACTGTTTTTTGAATTTTACTCATAATTCATCACCTCTCGCGAGCGATCAAGAACTGCACAAGCATTCTCTGCCAAGGACTGCATCTCACCCTCTCCAGGCAAGATTACTACAGTTGCAAGATTCCCAATCCGCTCCTGTATCAAATTCATTACAAATGTATTATGTGCTATACCGCCTGTTAACACAATGGCATCTACGCGACTAAAAAGTACTGCAAAATGAGCACAAATTTCTTTGCAAATCTGATACACCAGTACGTGTATCCAGAAGAGAGATTCAGTATCTCCCTGTTCTGCAGCAATTGCGAGTGCTTTTACATCTCGTGATCCGGTGTACGCAAAGAGACCACCTGAACCGGTAATTTTTTTCTGTAGTTGGTCATGTGTGTATGCGCCAGAAAGCACGAGTCGTACGAGATCTCCTGCGGGTACACCTCCCGACCGCTCAGGTGTGAGAGGTCCTTCGCCGTCGAGAGCATTATTTACATCTATAACACGGCCATGAAGATGAGATCCAACAGATATTCCACCACCTAGATGTGCGACTATGAGTCGAGCCTCCTCGTACGAAAGGCCTAATTTTGCTGCCGCCCTCCTTGCTGCATATTTCTGATTCAATGCATGAAATATGCTTTTACGTTCAATTTCGGGAATCCCTGAAACTCTGGCTTCATCTATCAGCTCATCCACTACAACTGGATCAGCTATGAGAGCTTCACATCCATAGCGTTTTGCAATAGTGTCTGCAAGAGGAGCTCCGAGATTACATGCATGCTCTCCGTATTTTCCACTTTCTAAATCGCGCAGCATCATGGAGTTTACCCGATACACACCTCCTGGCAATGGGTGGAGAAGTCCTCCCCTTCCCATTGCAATCGCCAAATCCCCAGGTTGTATCTGATGACTATGGAGAAACTGTATGACTAAATCTCTCCGAAAGGTAAATTGACTATGTATTGACCCGAATCTTGCAAGCTGTTCAACAGTATGTTCATGAAGCTTGACGGCAATCTCCTCACTTCCTGCATAGAGTGCCAATTTTGTTGTTGTAGAACCGGGATTGATTGCTAAAATCAGATGTGCTCTGTGCTCCATGAGCTGCCTACCTTTTACGTAGATTTTCAAAATATTGTATAGTTCGTTGCACTACCAGAAGATTTTTTTCCAGAAATTCACGCTTCTTCAGCACTGTAGGAATACAACTATACAAGGTCTCTATGGGAAGCACTTTCGAAGCCAACAGATAGGCAGTAACCATTACCACATTTGCTGCGGCTTGATTCCCACATTCGCGTGCAATTTCTGTTGCCGGAATCGAGATTACTGTAACATCATCGCGTTTAACTTTCCGCGTAATGATGGAAGAATTGGCAATAATGATGCCATGTTGAGCAACAAGAGGTTCAAAATGATCAAGTGATGGACCATTCATAGCAAGCAATACATTCGGATGATCGATTACCGGTGAACCAACTTCGTCTTCAGAAAGAGTCACACTCACATGTGCACTTCCTCCACGCATCTCAGGTCCATAGGAAGGTAACCAGGAAACAGATAGATTTTCCGCCATTCCACAAGTTGCCAACAGTTCGCCCGCCGAAAGAACTCCCTGACCTCCAAATCCAGATATCGTAATATGTTGTGTCTGCTGTAGCGTAACACCTTGGGTAACTGGAGTATTGTTATCTCCAGTGAAGAGGGTGAGTAATTCTGCATCGGATAACCAAGGATAGTGTGTATGAAGTACGTGACGAGTATTATCCTGTTTTCTATCTCTCACTATACCAAGAGGAAACTCATTTACCATTTCCTGTTCAATCCAAGACCGAGCATCTACTGGGGTCATTCGCCAATTTGTTGGACATGGAGAAAGTATTTCTACAAAGGAGAACCCTACACCATCAATCTGATTTTGTAGTGCCTTTCGTATTGCTTTTCGTGTTTGCATGATATGTTTGGGATTTCCAATGGCACACCGCTCAATATATACAGGAGTTTGTAACGAATTCATGACTTCGACCATACCAATGGGTCCGCCATCGCGATTTGACTCACGGCCAAAGGGAGTTGTGAGTGTTTTTTGTCCCAATGGAGTTGTCGGTGCCATCTGCCCACCGGTCATACCATAGATAGCATTATTAATAAAAAACACAGTAATAGATTCACCACGATTTGCAGCATGCATAATCTCTGTCATTCCAATACCAGCAAGATCTCCATCTCCCTGATAACTAATTACAATAGCATCCTTTCGAGTACGCTTAACTCCAGTTGCAACCGCAGGAGCACGACCATGTGAACATTGAATATTTCCCGTATCGTAATAATAATAGCTAAATACGGCACATCCAACGGGAGAAAGAAATATCGTACGATCCTGTATACCAAGCTCATCAATTGCTTCTGCTATCAATTTTTGTACTGTGCCATGTCCACAACCGGGGCAATAATGGGTAGTATTCACACCATCGCCCTTCCTGTCAAATGTGGTATAGAAAGATTTTGGTTTCTCGTACTGTATAATCTCTTGCTTCATCTGATGCCTCCTTCCCTATTCAGGGTATCTGTATAAGGAGAGACATGCTTCTGTATTTCCTTTTTGAGGGTATCCACTGTGGGAGTTTCTCCCCCCATAGTTAAATGCCGATATACTGTGGTTAATCCCTTTGTCGCCAGCTCAACATCATCAGCCATCTGCCCACTGCTTAGCTCAACTACCAAAAGTGGTATCCTTTTCTGTGCCAAGTCAGCTATTACCGTTTTTGGGAATGGAGAGAGAGTCTTAGGTCTTATCAGCCCAATACGATATCCCTGCTCCCTTAATTCGGTTACTGCAGAATGACAAATTCGAGCCACAATGCCATATGCTACAAGCACGATATCGGCATCTGCGACTTCGTAAGCTTCATAATCAACACATTCCTGTTCGATCTTCCTGTAAGTATGCTGAAGGTTTTCGTTATGCTCTCGTTGGAGCTTTGGATTCATATAAATTGAGGTTATGAGATTCTTACGACTTTCAGCATCGCCATAGACAGCCCAATCTTTGCGTGAACCATGTAAAACCGGTCCTTCTATTTCTACTGGTTCCATCATCTGACCAATGTAGGCATCGCTCAGGATTATTACCGTCATGCGATATCTGTCTGCAAGTTCAAACGCTTTTTTGGTAAAAGAAAACATCTCTTGTACGGAGGCCGGTGCAAGTACAATATTTTGATAATTTCCATGCCCTCCACCTTTGACTACCATATTATAGTCACTCTGTTCCGGCCAAATATTCCCCAGCCCTGGACCAGCACGTTGCATATCAATTACTACTGAAGGGAGTTTAGCTCCCGCTAAGTATGAGAGCCCTTCCCCCATCAAAGCAACTCCCGGTCCCGAAGATGCGGTCATGACTCGGGCTCCTGCACTAGCAGCCCCGTAAAGCATATTAATTACACTTACTTCCGACTCAGCCTGTAAAAAGGTTCTTCCGGCAGCTGTCATATAGTAGGCAGCCGCTTGGGCAATTTCACTCGCCGGGGTAATCGGGTAACCAAAAAAATGGGTACACCCTCCTAAGAGAGCACCGTGTATTGCTGCCTCATTGCCTTTCATGAGTTTCTTTGCCATCACATGCCCTCCTCTGTTGATATCACAGTGAGTGCTCCAGGTTCTGGACAATTAAGAAAACAAAGTCCGCATGCGGTGCAAGCTTCCGGGTGTGTAAATTCTACATATTCGTAGCCCATTTCGTTGAGCTTTTTTGACATTACCAGACAGTGTTTGGGACAGACGGAAACGCAAACACTGCATCCTTTGCATTCATTGTCACGTACACGGACAAGGTTCATGCAGGACCTCCTGTTGAGCTGCACCATCTATAGAGCTCATACTCCTTAGACAGTCTGCAGCCTCACTGGCCTTCACATGTGCAGTATACAACAATTTTGGCCAGTTTTGTTATATTTTTGCCATATATCTCTTCAAGGAGATAGAGGCAGTACTATTTATGCTGACACTTTATCAATTATATGTCAAGTTTGATATATCTAAAGATTTCGTCAAAATTAATCATTTCTGGCTAGCAAACTCTTGCCCCAGTTATAAAAAAACAGATATATTACATATTGACAATATTTGTAATTTTGTTATTTTAATCTTTACGAAGTTGTATAACTGTACCGTAAATAAAGGAGTCGCACATGGCTAAGACCATACCCCAGCTACTACAGGAAATCGTAGGAACCTATGGATCGAACGAAGCTCAACTTTCAAAGGATGATAATGGATCGTTTATTCCAACCACTTATACTGAATTCTATAATGAGGTCTTGCATCTTGCTGCAGGCCTATCAACACTGGGAGTTTCTAGAAACCATGCTGTAGGTTTAATTTCAGATAACAGAAAAGAATGGTTAGTTTCTGACATGGCCATCCTATCGTTAGGAGCTGCCGATGTCCCTCGTGGTAGAGATGCTATGCCATACGAACTTCAGTTTATATTACAAGTAACCGAGAGCCGAGTCTGTTTTGCAGAAAATTCCGAACAAGCAAAAAAGATATTGGATCTTTCTGAACAGCTGCCTCACCTAAAAACCATTATTCTCATGGATACTACACATCATGCAGGTGAGATACTGCCAGAGGGAAGTACTATAGAAATAACGAACTATAACGATGTTATAGAATTGGGCAAAAAAAATCATACGAAGAATCCAAAATTCGTTGAAAACGAGATAGCCCAAGGGAAGAATGATGATATTGCAACGATTATCTTTACCAGTGGAACTACAGG
>CAZTUL010000017.1:0-35380 GCA_964616275.1 uncultured Spirochaetaceae bacterium
ATGATTCTTTTACACTCAGCATAAAAGAGGCTGTGTTATGGGTAGCTTATCTTTCCGCCTGATAACGAATAAAAATTCGTTCAAGGGAATCGGTAATTATGTATAGGCCCAATCCTAAAAGACTTAATAACACAATTCCCGCATACATACTGGTATAATTAGCCATTATCCAACTGTTCATGATGCTATATCCTAGACCGAAAGACGCGGCAAAACTCTCGCTGATGAATAATACTGACAGTGCAATTCCAAGGGATATACGAATAGCAGAGAATATTCGAGGTAGAATTGCCGGCCAGATAACCTCCCTTAAAATAAGTTTGGGCGTGAGATGATACGCTTCAGCAAGCTGGATATACTGATTCGGTATGGCTTTTACTCCATCGCGAATAGAAACAGCCGTAGGGAAAAATACGATCACCGCAATAAGGATGATTTTTGAAATATCGCCGATACCGAACATCACCATAAACACCGGGAGGAAGGCAATTTTGGGTAATGGATACAGCAGATAGAGTACTGGAGACAACACCTCATCGAGTGCACGTTTTCTCCCGATGAGCAAGCCTGTGGGAATCGCAATGAATAGTGCAATGCCGAGGCCCATAATTATCCGATATAAAGAATAGAGCAAATGGCTGCTAAGATGACTTGTTGTGTGATGTTGTATGAGGTAAATGAAAACATCATGAGGGAGAGGAATTATGGGAGAGTTTACGAGTAACCCGATGAGATACCATATGAGCACTACAAGCAGCGAGCCTTTTACGTACCTCATAAAGTACTCCCCATGTGACTTCGTAGTGTGCGTTCCATAGCGAAAAATGCATCCAACTCTCGTAAGTGAGTGCTTGTGTAGTGTGGGTTTTCCATATGAAATGTGATTCCATGGTGAGTCATGACAATTATTCGGGACCCCATATAGACAGCTTCGCGAATGCTGTGGGTAACGAGTAACATGGTAATATTATGTTCAGATACGTAGCGTTTAATTTCATCCTGAAGTTGCTCACGTTGTTGCTCATCTAATGCGGCAAGAGGCTCATCAAGTAGTAGGATTTGGGGTTTTCTGATTAAAGCACGAGCAAGGGCTACCCGTTGCCTCATGCCACCGCTGAGCTGATGTGGATACAGGTGAATTGCCTCCTGTAATCCCACACGCTCGAGTAGATGCTCCGCTGATTCTCTGTAGAGTCTCTTGGGTAATCCAATCATGACGTTTTCTACAGCCGTTTTCCAGGGGAGCAGTCGATCCTGCTGAAACATGATACTACACGACTCTATCCCCCCTTGCATGTAAATAGAGCCAGCAGATAATGGCACAAGATTTGCTACTGCATACAGGAGACTTGTTTTTCCACAACCGCTTTTTCCCAGAACACTTACGGATTCACCGGATTCAACCGAGAGTTCAAATTTTTTAAACGCAGTTTGTCCTGGATAATCGACACGAGCATCGTGGATATCAAGCATCATAAACCTCGAATAAATCGATTATCAAATAATTCTTCCATTGTTACTGGATATGACTGACTGGTAAGATTTTCGGTCCATCTAATGATTTCTTTGGTAAAGTTCTCGCTCGGAAGCCTTGGATAGTGATATTCCGGTAGCAAGATGCTATCACGTGTCTCTTGTGGAAGCTGAGGGATTGTATGTATCAGCACATCTCTTGCGACATCAGAATTTGCCTGTAATTCTTCAACAGCTCGTGCATATGCATTGTGGAACCTCTGTATTGATTCAGATTTTTCATTAATTGCTGTTGATGTGAATGCCATAATATTCACGCTTTCAGGTAAAATTTCAGGGGAATAGAATCTTTTTAGACCTCGGAGTACTCCTATCGATGCAAAGGGCTCCGGAAAAACTCCTGCATCGAGCTGGTTGGATACAACTGCTTCAAGTCGTGCAGGAATCTCATTGATAAACACTTTTTGCACATCTAGTTTATTTTCCAGATAGGCGTCTACTACATAATTTGTGACACTAATCTCCATGGTTCCTATGGAGATACTTCCAGAGGAGGGTAACTCATGTGAAGAGAGTAGAGGAAAGATTCCATCTGTTGACATTGTTCCACGTAAGGAGAAATCGCTGGTCGACTGTATGATAAGAGCAACCAAATCTGTCATAATTCCATCAACTTGCCCTGTCTGTAGTGCTGTTTGTCTATGTTGGCCGTTAGTGAAGAGTACCAATTCTACCGTTACTCCGGCATCCTCATAAAACCCTTGTTGTTCGGCATAAAAAAACGGAGCAGCATCGACCGCACTCATCAATCCAACAGTAAGTTTTGGATAAGATTCATTCAGTGCATCGGGAGGATCTATTTCACTCTCGCTCACATTTTTGCTGCATCCATTTATAAGCACAACTAACACGAGGATAATCATTATCCTCAGGTAATACATAAATCGTGAGAAACTACATTCGGTCATACTCATTTTCCTGTTCTTGTTCGCTGAATATTTCGTCAATAAGCAATTCAGTGACAGCTGAGTCGAATCTTCTGCCAGATTCTTGTTTGAGGTGTTCAATTGCGTCTGATTTTTTCATGCCCATACCGGCAGGTGCCCCATCGGTCATAATTGCAAAGAAGTCACAGACTGCAAGAATTTTTGCTGCTAGTGATATGTGTGCAGCTTCTAATCCGCTTGGGTAACCGAGACCGTCTACTCTCTCGTGATGTGCAAGAATAATCTCGCCAAGTGCGGCATACTGTGGTGCGGCACTAAGGATATTAAAACCAATTTCAGGATGTCGTAAGACTTTTTCACCTTGGAATTCATCTTGCAGCCCTTCATTCGCAAGCAGTTCACTTGAGAGAGCCACTTTGCCTATATCATGAAGGAATCCTGCAATTCTGAGCTCATCAATTTCAATTTCGGACATACCTGCTCGCTGAGCTACCTTTTGGCAGTAGAGAGATACCGATTGTGCGTGTGTAAATTCTTCCGGATTCTGTTTAAAGAGCAAAGCATGTAATTGATCTACAATATACTTTCGAGTACGGGGTCTTTCAGAAATTTTTCTTCTATACATACTATTTTCAGCTTCACGGAACAACTCCTTGAGCGTCTCTTCTTTTTTCAATTTAATCGCATGTCCAAAAGAGACAGCAATAGGCATGTCATGGATAGTGTGCTGTTCCAGTGTTGCGTTTATGCGATTTATTATTGTATCGGCATAGGGAGCATCGGTGTTTGGAAGTAACAACACAAACTCATCACCACCAATTCTCGCAACAATATCGGTATCTCTGCAGGAGTTGATTAAAATTTTGGCTACTGTTTTTAGCAGCTCATCACCTGCTTCATGCCCAAACGCATCGTTCGTGAGTTTGAGATTATTAACATCGGCAACAACGAGTATAAGTGGATAATACCGGTTTTTATCCAGCCGTATAATTTCCTGATCGAATGCTCGTCGATTTCGAACTCCGGTAAGTGCATCTCTGAATCCGAGTTTTTCCATAATCTGCTGTTGTTTTCTTTTTTCTGAATTATCACGAAAAACGACTACAACCCCATCTATGGAACCAATCGTGCCAAATATGGGTGATGCGATTGCCTCAACAGCAATGAGTTGTCCTTGTTTGCTAAGAAGCATGGCAGTTGAAGAAGTTTCGATTGAACGACGATTTTGAATAGCTTCCTGAACAATATTTTCACCTTCGATTATAAATACCTGGTCAACCGATTTCTGAAGTGCAAGCTCCTGCCTCCACCCAGTCAAATTTTCTGCAGCAATGTTGAATAATACAATTTTTCCTTCTGCATCGGTAGAAATTACCGCATCACCTACAGATAACAAGGTGGTTTCAAGTCTTCCCTTCTCAATCCAGAGCTGATTTTGCATGGTTTTTGCAGCAGAGATATCTTCAACTATAGCTGCAACTTTATTTTCTTCAGGGACATAAGCCGACAGCTTGAGAAATTTTTGATGCTGTGGAAGTGATATTTCAAAGATTTGCGGATTTTCGGTCACAGCAACTTTAGCGAGTTGCCTAATCCAATGGTCTGCTCCGATAGGAATAATTTCGCGTATTGTTTTATTGAGAACCTCGTTGTGGGATTTTTCAATAATCTGAGCGAATCGGTTGTTTGCACTCTCAATGATAAGATCTGTTGGGTTGCCATATGCATTATATTGAAGTGAAAAAACCACGAGACCCTGATTCATCTGCTGAACTAATCTCCGGTAGATATCTTCACTTTGTGCTAGTGCTCGAGCAGCTTCCTTTGATGCTGTGATATCGGTATGTGTACCGCTCATAATAAGAGGAGTACCATCTTCACAACGGGCTATTACTTTTCCTCTATCCATAATCCAAATCCAGCTTCCGTTTTTATGATGCATTCTGAATTCAGCTTCATAAAATTCACGGTCACCGTTGAGTGTTGCAGAGACTCTTCTGTCGACCTCATCAATATCATCGGGATGGATAAAAGATCGCCACACATCGTGCGACATATCGCCAATTTCCTGCCTGGTGTACCCGACGATTTCTGCCCAACGATCGTTATATTCAGAATAGCCAGTTTTCAAGTCCAGCACCCATGTTCCCACATTGGTAGCTTCAATAATGCCTGACATTTTCTCGTTTGTAGCTCGAATTGACCGTTCTACATCTTCCTGTTCTTTTTTAAATAAGCGAACTTTTCTGTACCCACCATAGGTCATGAGTGCAAATAGGAAAATGAGAATAATTGCACTGATAAGCACAATCGAAACAACGAACTGCTGCGATGATTTTACCTCCAATTGTCTCTCTTCCAGCAATTGCTGCTCAACAGATACAAACTCCTCCATGATCTTATACATGGTTGAAAGCTGATTGTAATTTGTGTCAATCCATTGCTTGTGGTGGACTAAATCATGTGTTACAGATTCATCAAGTAAAATATCTGGATTTTCGATTTGTGTTGCTACCCATTCTGTAAATAATTGCCGAACTGTTTCAATGCGTTGTACCTGATTCGGAGTATTGATAACCATTGATTTGATGTGTTCAAAGAGATTGTTTGTGTGATCAATGAGAGGTGCAGATTCGGTTAATAGATCTGGACTCTGAAATGCATCGTATCTGTGGGCTTGCACATAAAGCGAATCGATGTTTGACCTTAGCTGAGCTGCCTGTTGCATGATTTCATATGTTTGATTGTTCATGGCTGATGCTCTCTGTGTTCGAGAAAATCCAAACAGTCCTAATGCTATAATTGCCAATACGATAGCTAAAAACACTAGAAAAGAGAGGAGAAGTTTTTTTACATCACCATTGGGTAGTTGGTTATGCTTTTTCACAGAGTTCCCATACTTTTTTCATGATACGGTCGTTATAAAGTAGGTATAAAGAAATTGCAATATGGAGATACGCCATAATTGTGTTTTGTACCGGGTACAAAGTTGATTTTTAATTTGAATGTTATGTTATTGTATTATTTTTGGTGTTAATTCATAGTATCTCATGGGCAAACAAAGAAAATGATACAGAGAGGAGTGAAAAAATTATGAAGAAGCGGTATATCGTACTGATAGTGCTTGCATTACTGTTAATTATCGGAGGAATTACGGTTCGTTCTTTCATGATGAAAACAGAAGAGGGTCTTGAAAAACTATCGAGCCTGACCATTAAAGATCCGAACTTGAATCTGTTAACCGATGGAATCTATAAAGGGGAGTATGAAACTTTCCCAGTTAAAGTGAAAGTTGAGGTTCATATAAAAGATCATAAGATAGAAACAATTGTTCTGGTAGAACACCGGCAGGGAAGGGGGAAGGATGCTGAAGCCTTACTCAAACAGATAGTGGATCAACAAAGTGTAGAACTCGATGCAGTTACTGGTGCCACCTATAGCAGTATGATTATCCTCAAAGCAGTAGAACAGGCACTTAATCCTTAGACGACTGGAAATCGTTGAGTACTGACAGACTTTATAGTGTTACAGATGTTTCTTCGCAAAGGTTATGGCTGTTTCAAAATCATCGGCATTAGGATGCCCCCATCCACTGAATAAAAAACTACCCCAGCACACTGCTTCTTCAGTCACTACATCTATTCCTTGAGAAACGAGTGCGGCTCGAATCTCCTTCTGAAAAAATTTCCTACTTGCACAGGAGGTAATGAGAGCTACCCGTTTAATGGACTCCTTGGTAAGTGTTTGAACGTATTTCAGGAGATTTGGATTACTTTGACCTCCGTAGATTCCGCCAACTATGAACAGCGTATCTACCTTACCCAAATCCGGATTAGTTTTACTATCTATTGCTTCTATCTCCAATGCTTCAGCAACTGCTTTGGCGATTTTCCTGCTATGACCGGTCTTCGTTCCATAGATTATTTTGTATGTCATTTTTTTCCCTCCAAGCGTATTATAAATTGGTACCGGGTACAAAAGCAAGAATTCTTGTTGTACACTGCGTACAAGTGAACTTTACCTATCGAAAGTATATGGTGAATTATTAGGAGTTATTATCATGCATAATGGTATACAGGAACGACTAGAAGCTGCCAAAACGGTTGCTCGTATGGCAGGGGAATTATTGCTCCAGGGGCCTTCGGGAACCCTTGAGACCACTGAAAAAGGTGTTAACGATTTTGTAACCGTCATGGATTTTAAGTCCGAAAAACTTATTAAGGAGTATTTACATACACGATTTCCTACAGATAATTTTCTAGGTGAGGAGATGGGGCTAGAGCAACATGGGAATGCAGGAAGGTGGGTGATTGATCCTATAGATGGGACTACCAACTACATTCACGGTCTTCCCGGTTATTCAATCAGCATTGCCTATGAAGAGGTTCCGTGGGAGCCCTTGTTAGGGGTTGTGTACGATCCCATAATTGGAGAGATGTATTCTGGTAGCGTCGGAAATGGCTCGTACTGCCAGGATGTGCCTCTCACTGTTTCTACCGTTGAAGAACCTCACAATACAGTAATAATGATTTCACCACCGCTAAGAATTCGTGAACGATTACCGGATTATATGCGGGTCTATGAAGCTTTATGTGCAGATTCGGGAGAAATGAGAGATTACGGGTCTGCTGCTCTTCACCTGTGTTATATAGCTCAGGGGCGCGCAGATGCCTTTGTAGAATTTGGTTTAGGGTATCATGATATTGCTGCAGGAACGGTAATTCTCAGGGAATCGGGCGGTATGATTACTCACCTCGATATGCGAAAGCCAGGAGACTTCACGAGCAATATTATTGCGACAAATGCTCTGTTACACGATTGGTTTGTGTCGCGAGCCCAAATCACCTAGTCGGGCGATACCATACATTCATGCTCTCAATTTCCCCGCCGATATTCGTATTATTTCTCAGTCTGCCGCCAAAAATATATCCAGCCTTTGAGAAGGTGCAGTTCATTCCTGGTGAGATTGCCCGTGCAATTGTATAGAGTGTTTGAATTCCTCGGCTATAAGCTTCTTTTTCAAGAAAGGCAAGTAAGTTACCGGCATAGCCATTCCCTCTATAGGAAGGAAGTGTAGCAAAATCGGTCATTTCTGCGTAGCGTTTATTTGGAGTAAAGTCACATTCAGCAGAAGCAAGAGCTACAAGATTTCCCTCTACTTCAACTCCCGCATATAATGTTCCTTCCTGCATTGATTGTGCTATGAATGCAGGATCAAATATAGGAAACGGGTACGATGCGAAAACCTGTGAATACAGAGATGCAATTTTATCGGCATCAGTCTGATTACAAAGCCGGATAGCATTTTCTGGTTTTTGCACCAATTGTTCTTTCTTGGCCTGTGCAATGGTGAGAACTTCATGATACTGGTCAGCCAAGGGCTCATTAATTCGATCCTTATCTATAAACAAGCCAAGGAATTCTCCATCTTCTTGACCTTTATAAAGATTTGAAACTGTAGCTTCTTTCTTAAATCCATGTCGTACAAATGGTGCCAACTTTGTACCGGGTACCTTAGCAAAAATTTTTCCATAGTTATGTTTTTTTGCATGATTGATAAGTTTTGGTACGAGATTTGAGGGATCAGCACTTCCTATATCCATGAGATACACTCGGTTATTACTCATGCCATGCTGCACGGTTGCCCCATACATGGTTTCGATTTTATCGAATGTTTTACGCATTGCTTTGACTCTCTGTATATATATCGGTAGCTTTGACATGGTCCTCGGGTGTGAGCGAATAACTGTCATCATAGTCGCATAAAAGCTTCTCTATACCGTGTGCCTTGTACTCATTGGAATCGTCCATCTGTAACTCAAGAGCGCAATTATCACAATCACGATTGCACAAAATGGATTTATAGTTATCGGGTTCACGATATGTAGTTATAACCCCTTCAAAATTTCTCAGTATCACTTTATTTGTTGACCAAGAAAGAAGATAATTAGGTGCAACAGGAATCTTTCCACCACCGCCTGGTGCATCAATCACATATGTTGGAACTGCAAATCCACTTGTGTGGCCACGAAGGCTTTCCATAATTTCTATCCCCTTGCCAACTGAAGTTCTAAAGTGAGTCAATCCTTCAGAAAGGTCACATTGGTATAGATAGTATGGACGAACTCTGCTGTATGTGAGTTTTTGTACTAATTTTTTCATGATTCTCGGACAATCATTTATATCATTTAGAAGAACCGATTGATTTCCCAAAGGGATACCAGCGTCAGCGAGCATACTGATAGCTTTACGAGATGATTGAGTGAGTTCCCGTGGGTGATTGAATTGGGTGTTCAGCCAGAGCGGATGATACTTCTTAAGCATAGAGACAAGATCTTCGGTAATACGATAGGGGAGTACTACCGGTATACGAGAGCCGATTCGAATTATCTCTACATGCTCGATACTTCTCAGTTCAGAGAGAATCCATTCAAGATACGAATCAGAAAGCATGAGAGGGTCTCCCCCACTTAAAAGGACATCACGTACCTGGGGTGTGTTTCGAATATATTCCAGACCTTCTTCAATCTGTTCCCGATTCGGGATATTGTCAACGTCGCCAACTTTTCGTTTTCGTGTACAGTGTCGACAGTACATAGCACATGTATTACTGATGAGGAACAAGACTCTATCCGGGTATCTGTGGGTGATTCCACACACCGGGCTATCTGCATCTTCATGTAATGGGTCTTCCATATCATGTTCAGCTATATCAAGTTCCCGGATATCGGGGAATGCTTGTTTAAAAATTGGATCACTTTCAATTGAATCGGTATCAATCAGTGAAAGATAGTAGGGCGTAATGGACATAGGGAATTTGCTGATAGTTGTCTCGATATTTTTTCGTTTCTCATCTGGAAAAGTGTATCCGAGTAACTTCTCAAATGTGTCTACATCCTTTACACAATGTTTCAGTTGCCACTTCCAGTCCCTCCATCGTTCACGACTTATTTCAGTATCGAAGCGATCAACAATATTCTGTTCAGATTCGGTGAAATTCATAGAAAAAAATCCTTGTGACTTATCCTCTGGATTCTACGTGTATCTTGAGTAATTGAGAGAATATATTCTCGTGCCAATACTCGCACAAAAACTGTGCACAGAGGGTCTGTGTTCGAAAAATTGCACTCATGTGGCGGCAATAATTCTTTCAGTGATTAATGTAATTATAACACAGATATATAATAACCACAAGAAGGCGAAAAAAAACCAGGTTCAGATAGCTGAACCTGGTGTAGTAAAGTAGAGTTGTGATTAGGCTCTTGCCCCATACGTGTCGTTCATATCAACCGTAGAAATATCGACTCCTAAAGCTTTTGCGACCCCTTCACCGTAACGGGCGTCAGCGAGGTAGCAATGTCTAATATGTCGTTTTTGAACGAGCAGTGTAGTACCTTGCATATTTCGTCCCGTATTAGCAAATAATCGTTCCTTTTCATCTTCTTTCATGAGGTTAAACAGATTTCCTACCTGTTCATAGTAATGATCGTCATCCTCTCTAAAGTCATAGTGGTCAATTGGTCCCTGTCCGTCATAAGCTGGTTCTGCTAAATTGTTCTGGTCTTTCCACATTCCATAAGAATTGGGATTATAGTGAACAGAACCACCAAAATTACCATCAACGCGCATGGCTCCATCGCGATGGAAGTGATTTGTTTCTGTACGGCTTTTATTTACCGGAATTTGATAGTGATTAACACCTAATCGATACCGCTGAGCATCTCCATAGGCAAATAAACGACCTTGGAGCATACGGTCTGGGGAATAACCAATCCCCGGTACGCTATTTGCAGGATTGAATGCAGCCTGCTCAACATCCATGAAATAGTTGTCTGGATTGCGGTTTAGTTCAAAATACCCTACTTCATGAAGTGGATAATCCTTGTGGTACCATACTTTGGTTAGATCAAATGGATTGTCCTGGTGTGATAGTGCCTGTTCTTCCGTCATCACCTGGACATACATTGTCCATCGGGGGAATTCTTCTTTTGCGATTGATTCAAATAAATCTTTCTGATGGGATTCACGATCTTTTCCCACTAGTTCTTCCGCCTCGGCATCGGTAAGATATGCAATTCCCTGGTTTGTTTTAAAGGTGAATTTCACCCAGACACGTTCATTTTTTTCATTTATCAGTGAGTATGTGTGTGAGCCATACCCATTCATATGTCGATAACTTTTAGGAATTCCACGATCACCCATGGTGATAGTAACCTGATGTAAAGCTTCGGGCAGCATTGACCAAAAATCCCAGTTGTTCTGCGGCGAACGCATATTTGTTCTTGGATCACGTTTCACTGCATGGTTTAAGTCAGGGAAGAGCATAGGATCTCTAAAGAAAAATACCGGTGTGTTATTACCGACAAGGTCCCAGTTTCCATCATCTGTGTAGAATTTCATAGCGAAACCGCGAATATCGCGTTCAGCATCTGCCGCTCCTCGTTCTCCTGCTACCGTTGAAAATCTCACAAACATATCGGTCTGTTTTCCAACTTTGGAAAATATTGCAGCTTTTGTCCATTGGGTAATATCCTTCGTAACGGTAAACGTGCCAAATGCACCAGATCCTTTTGCATGCATACGACGCTCTGGAATAACCTCTCGATCAAAGTGGCTCATCTTTTCCAGATACCATGCATCTTGAAGCATTACTCCTCCACGACGCCCAGCTGTCTGAATGTTTTCGTTATGAGCTATAGGTCGGCCACTTATAGAGGTTAATGGTTTTTTTTCACTCATATCTCTACCATCTTTGTCTTTCTTTTCTTTTTCATTTGCCATAAAGCACCTCCGCTTTGATTAAATCATTATTGCATATTTTGTACTTATTACAAGAATGGAATTAGGAGAAATGGTGATTGATCATATATAGACAACTCGGTAATAAAACAGTACAATTGTTATATAACAAAAGATATACTTAATGTATATGTATTGTGAGGAAGCATTATGCCACCAAAAAGAAAGATTTCAAAATCCATGATACTGAGTGCGGTGCTTAGTATTACAAGGTCTCGTGGGTATGCTGCTGTAAATGCTCGGAGTATTGCGAAGGTTTTAGACTGTTCAACTCAACCAATCTATAGTGTATTCAGTACGATGACACATGTGCGATCAGCTTTTAGAGCACATTTGGAATCCTCCTTTACCGATTATGTTCGCAACACATTACAGGAAGATGGTCAACTTTGGGAAATAGGGAGAGCATATTGTCTTTTCGCTCGTGAAGAACCGATGCTCTTTACAGTATTAGCCTCAACAGGAACTACCATGACAGCAGTCTATGCTAAACTATTTACCCAGAGAGAGTTTTCCCTATCATTAAATAGAAGCAATCGAATACTGGAACTACCACACCCTGCAGTGCAAAGAATTCTCCGTAATTTGTGGATATTCTCACATGGAATTGCCTCTTTGCTCACAGTAAAACACTCAGCCTTCTCTGAGGAGGAAATTACACAGTTGATGAAAAATTCCTACGAAGCGTTTCTTGCTCAGGAATACACTCTAGCCAAGTCGAGTGGTGAATGACCCATACTTCGATATCTCAGGGGTAGTTCTACACTCATTGTGTCTGGATGTAAAACCTATCTATTCTGAAATCTCAGCAGATGAAACAATAAAAGGAGATTCCTGAGCTGCATAGAGTTTTTGCGTGGGGTAAGCAAACTCAATTCCTTTCTCATTAAAGATACGGAATATATTCTGATAAATTTCCTGTTGCACATCCATGTACACTACATAGTCAGGCGATGGTACATAGTATACCGTTTCAAAATTTAAAGAGTAAGCACCGAACGACTGAAAATGGGACCGTTCGCACTCTACTCCAGGAACTGTTGTTACAGAAGCAATCACAGAACGTAGGACCGCAGGGATCTCTTCTACATGTTCTTGTTTAGTTTCGTACGTTACACCAATAGAAAATACCACTCTGCGCCGTTTCATCTGTTTGTAGTTGTGAATCCTTGAAGCAATGAGATCTGAGTTAGAGATGATGAGTATTTCTCCACTGAGTACTCTGATTCTGCTCGATTTTATTCCTATGCGTTCAACGACTCCAGATTTATCGCCAAATACAACAAAGTCTCCAAGTTCAAAAGGTTTATCGAGAAAAATGACAAAGTAGCTAAACAGGTCCCCTAGGATTCCCTGAGCTGCTATGGCTACTGCGATACCTCCAACACCAAGTCCAGCGAGTGCTGTAGAGATGTCAAAACCTAGATTTGCAAGAAGGAAAATGAAGCCGACTATCCATAGGAAAAACTTGATAAGAGAGATAAGTGGTTTTAAATTCTTTTCATGACTGTGATTACTCCACTCTTTCTCAAAATACTTAGCAAAACTCAGCTCAATACCCTTATTAATTGACCGAACAATGATAATTGTCATGATAACAGCAAATATCGCCTGTACAGTTTCCTGAAGTCTCTCATCAAATCGTAACATATTCACAGTAATGGAGAGGATACCAAGAAATGTGAGCGGGAGTGCTATACGTTGAAAAAATCGAAGGATGGGAAGTGATCGTACAAGTCCCCGTGTATCCTGACTACTGTCCTGTCCTTCAAGTTTTCTAATTCTTCTCTTCAGCACCACATTTAATGCTAGAAGAATAGCAAGACCTAGAATAAGTAGAAGAATAGCCTGAATGTAAAGATGAGTGTGTTCACCTAAAAAATTGTTGAATGAAAGAAATTTTTCCATGACTATATCATACTAAACTCTCACAATCGAAGCAATTCAAATAAAAATTACCGTTGCAACCTTCTTGATGAACCCCTATAATCCGCCCATGAAGAGTTGGTTAGATGATATTGAAGTTAGATTAAAACAGGTGCTTCCTTTACACGTTGATAAAGCATGGATCTCCTCAATCATTCCTCAAGCTTCCGAATTCCCAGATTATCAGGTGTTCAATGCTATTTGTGAACCGGCCAGAGATTTGGTATATCAAGGGGGAAAGCGCTGGAGGCCCCTTTTTATGTTACTCACCGCTAAGATGTTGGGGGGATCACAGGCTTTGGAAATCGCGAAACAATTAGTAGCCCTTGTTGAATTACCTCATAACGGAAGCCTAATTGTCGACGATATTGAAGATGGATCAGATTTAAGGCGAGGGAAGCCTGCCACTCATATTACACATGGAATTGATTATTCAATCAATGCAGGGAATTTACTCTACTATCTTCCTACGATTACAATCGATTCTGCTCCGGTGGCCGATTCTGTAAAACTCAGAATATATCAAATTTATGCAAACTACATGCGTAAAATACATATGGGTCAGGGGATGGATATTGCCTGGCATCATGACCAAGAAACAATTCCGGATGTTGCTGCGTATGAAACTATGTGTAGATTGAAAACTGGGTGTCTTGCTGCCATGGGATGTGAAATTGGTGCTGTTATTGCAACCGATGATGTAGCTACCGTTGAAAGAGCTGGTGCTATTGCCGAGACCATAGGTCTTGGTTTCCAGATTTTGGACGATGTAATCAATTTAGAGAAAGGAAACCCTGGAAAGAACCGTGGAGACGATATTGTTGAGAATAAAAAGAGTCTGCCTATAATTCTCTATGCAACTGCACATCCTGAAAGGAAAGAGCATCTCTTCAGTGTTTTTCTCAAAGCTAAACAATCTGGGTATAATGAAAGTGAACGGGAAATTCTTGAACTCATTTCGTATATTGAAGACTCAGGTGCACTCCATCAAGCACGATTACGTGCTGAAAATTTGTTTTCACGAGTTCTACAGGAAATTGAAACCTTATACAAACCTTCATCTGACCGTGAATTTTTTATTGAATTAATCAAAGGGTTTATACAGGCGGCACAATGAACAATATTGGTGTAACTAGTGAAGTAGGTCGGTTACGAGCGGTACTTCTTCATAGACCGGGAAGAGAACTTGAATCATTAACGCCTCAGTATCTCGATTCTATGCTCTTCGAAGATATTCCCTATCTTGAACATATGCAGTATGAGCACGATCAGTTTGCAGATTTACTGAGAAAGCAGGGGTGTACCGTATACTATATTGAACAGCTGCTTAATGAAGTATTTTCGGATAATTCTCTCCGAACCTCTGCAATTTCATATCTCGTTGATACCTCTCAGTTGTTTTCTCCTTCTCTTAAAGAGAGTATTCGATTGCATCTGGAACATGCTTCGACAGCTGATTTTGTGTCATATTGCATAGGTGGGCTACTAAAATCTGATATTGATGATAAGGTGCGTCATAAGACGCTCAGCTATTATATTCGAGATGCATATCCCTACTATATTGCTCCATTACCTAATTTATACTTTACACGAGATCCCGCTACAGTAGTGGGTTCAAGCGTAGCGATTCACACCATGAAAACCGAGGCTAGAAGGAGGGAGAACTGGCTTCTCTCATTGATTGCACAACATCATCCTCTCTTCGCTTCATATCGTATTCATAGTGACTATAGCCATGGCAGCAGCATAGAGGGAGGCGATGTCCTCATATTGAATGACTCCTGTGCAGCGGTTGGAAGCAGTGCAAGAACCGATGTGTGGGCAATTGAGGCCTTTGCAAAGCGTATACTTAGTCCTCCTGAAGTTGGTGGTGAGGGGATGCAGGAGGTGCTCGTTATTCAGATTCCCTATACACGGGCATATATGCATCTGGATACGGTATTAACTATGGTTGATGTAGACACTTTTTCTCTCTATGGCGGGGTGGCTTCAGCTCTCCGTATATTCAGTATGACTCTTGGGCGGGGAAACAACTTACGCATTCAGGAGGAGACGAACTTTCAGGATGCCTGCAGAAGAATTCTGCGGGTTCCTGCTGTCCGTATCTTGCACAGTGGTGGGAATGATAAGATTGTCGCAGCTCGCGAACAATGGAATGATAGTACGAATACCTTGGCAATTGCTCCTGGTAAGGTAGTAACCTACAAGCGAAACACGGTCTCGAACGACCTTCTTGAAAGACACGGGATTTCTGTGCTTCCTATCGATGGCTCGGAACTGGTTAGAGGCCGGGGAGGCCCTCGGTGTATGAGTATGCCCCTTGTACGTGAGTCTCTATAAGCTTACGTTAAGATGCTTTGCAAGTGCACGAAGGAAAAGCCCTACATCACTTACAATACCAACAGCTTGACTACTTCCTCGATCGGTAAGCTTTGTTACCACCGCTGGGTTGATATCTATGCACACGGTCTTCACCCATGAAGGGGTCATATTACCAACACCGATTGCGTGGAGCATGGTGGAGAGCATGATGATGAGATCTGCCTCTTCGATAATCTGAGCATACTGATTCTGAGCTTCTATCATATCGGTGACTGTTTCAGGGAGAGGTCCATCATCACGAATGGATCCAGCTAGGCAATAGGGAATACCAGATTTGATAATTTCATACATGAGGCCTGATGTGAGACAATTTGCATCAATAGCCTGTTCTATTGAGCCATAGGTGTTTATGGTGTTGATTGCCCTCATGTGGTGACTATGGCCATGTTCTGCAACTTCACCAGTATGCAGATTAACACCGAGCGATGTTCCATACATACGTAGTTCCAAGTCATGTACAGCTACGGCGTTTCCTCCGAGGAATCCTTGTACATATCCTGCTCGGACAAGTGCTGCAAGTGCATCAGCACCACCGGTATGGACAACAACAGGGCCACATACGATAACCGTTTTCCCCTTTCTCTCACGTATAGCTTGTAATTCTTGTGCGAGTTTTTCGACGGCAACAGTTACGCTTCTTTCTGATGATACTTCTTGTGTCATGAACGCAAATTGAGACAGCGGGCGTTCAATTGCTTGAGTCTCGGCTTCTACAGGGAATACTCGTACCGAGTCATTACCACAGACTATAGCGTCGCCTGCTTTAATGTCACGGAGCTTTCTACAATGAAATTGGCGAGAGTCCGGTAGATACACCAACACTCCATCCATACGCTGCTTATACACGGGATGCCAGCTTCCTTCAAAAAATACCGCAGTCTTATGATTGGATGTCGAGTAGAAGTCTTGAGGTGCACAGGTATCTTTTTCGGTTTGAACCAACGTTGCCGAAGGAACCGTTAGAGGAAATACTCCGTATGGTTTTAAGACACCAATGACATCATCGATTGCACGACTGGAGGGTCCTAAAATTTCTATTTCGAGTTGCGAAATTTCCTCGGGAGTCTTTCCCACATGAAATACCAAGATGCGATAATCCAACCCTTTTGCGAGAATGGTATTGAGTATGGTTGAAAGTATCCCTGAATCAATAATATGACCTTCTGCTCTAATTGTTCGTGTTTCCATACACTCTGTCTTACCTTGAAAAGGGGAGGTTGTAAAGCAAAATATGAGAATACCGAATAATCCATGACGAAACTTACGGGGCAAGGTTTCTACAGGAATGTAAACGATTTCATTATAGGATATATAAATAGCTGGGTAATATATTGGAAAATTGGGCATATCATCAGAAAAAAATAAAATACTTAAGGTATGCATAAAAATATTTATAAAAATTTCATGATATCCACTTGATTTATTTATATAAAGTTTGTATTATCCAATTAGATAAAAAAATAATTAATAAGGAGTGTGCATCATGGAAAAAATCACTTGGTTTGCAACGTATTTCGGTGTGGTAGCAGGTGTCGTCTCCCTAGCTTTGGTCTTAGTCAGACATATATAATATATATCGTACTCGGTTCAAAACTTTGGAAGCGGGGGTTGGAAATGACCGATAACCTTCGTGGTAAAGGATGTAAAATAGATACATCGCTGAGCCAGACAGCTATTAATTACGAGAACACCTAGTATGTTCCCGGCGAGAAGGCTTTTCCCCTCAGAGGAAAAGCCTTTCATATGTGCACCAAAGCTTTCCTCCTGGAACTTTTATTCATATATTACTGTTCTTGGAGTTATTGTATGCCGACACAACAGCAATCACCTTTGTATTCTGAGTATAGAAGAAGATTTTCATTTAGCGACATGTACAGATCTTTATTGCATATGCCAAGTGCTATCGGCAACTTGAAGAAGAATAGAAAATCTCAAGCCCTAGACAGTAAATTCATTGAGCGTATCATGCTAGCGGTAACCGAGGTGAATGGATGTGCCATCTGTTCATATGCACATACTCGCATGGCTCTGCGTGAGGGATTAACTGAAGAAGAAATTGCAGATTTATTGAATGGAGATACACAGACAATTTCTCCATACGAAGCAAAAGCAATAGCCTTCGCTCAGCATTACGCCGACACAAGAGGGTATCCCGATAAGGACGCGATTGAATCACTTTCAGCTTTTTATGGTCCTATAAAAACAGCTAGTATTATAAGTGCCATACAGGTAATCATGGTGGGTAATATGTATGGAATCCCTTACAGTGCTTTTGTTTCTCGACTTCGGGGTAAACCGTATAAAAACAGTTCCTTTGGATACGAAATTTCTATGCTCGCCTTCGGGTTAATCAGTATGCCTGTTGCTTTCATTCATGGATTAGTCCGTGCTACATTTGAACACCGACGGTAAAGCTGAATGACCAGAAGGAATCGGCGACGTTATATGCAAGATCTACACCTATAGCTGGAATTGCAACTTTTCTGAGATATAAACGAGTTCCGATTCCGGGTCCATAGAATGCCCGTGTTCTAATTGATTCAGTCTCATAAAACCCCAACTCTGCATATGGCGTGAGCATAATCACAGCCCAGGAACTGGTGACGACTGGAATATCGTAGCTTGTCATAACACTTCCCCAACGATCTGCAGTTGATCCTTTATAGGGAAGGGTTCTAAATCCATCCTGTGAATCAATAGCTGTTTCAGCAAGTGGGGGCATATCCCCATAGCCTCCCGATGCAAGAATTCGGAATCGTTGTTGATTGCATGTGGAGATGCTCCAAGAGATATCTCCACGAATTTCCCACCCTGTTTCCGGTATAATCCATCTTCCTGAAAGTGCTGCTGTAGTACCAATTCGTAGAACATCAGAAAGGCGGGTATTATCGTAGGAAAGAAGAATTTCAGGTTCTACATAACTCATGCTAGTGATAGGTGTGCTGGAAAGTCCTAGAGTTGTATTTTCGATATTCCACTGACGATACCGTGCTGTGACTTCGGTAGAAACAGTCGGGGTCCATGCATAGCCAATACCCGTTCCTACTTGATAGTATTGTGTTCTATATGCCCGGATGAGATCAGTATTTGCGAGTCGTTGCTCTATTTCTACAGATCCAAATCCACCCACAATGCTTTGAGACCAGCGAGTTCCTCCTAAAGATGGATTCGAGAAAACAAATAAGCCCCTAAGACCAGCAGATCCCCCATATAGAGCAGTGAGTAGGAACTTGTTGTAACCGAGAAGATTTGCTTCTATAAGGAAGAGTCCACCACTGTAGGAATTCCCATTTGTTGCGAAATAGGGGACAGGAATGAGTGTCCACTTTTCCACAATATAAATATCCAAGTTACCAAATTGCCGCTCAGCATCCGTAGAGCTTCGTGTGAGTTCTACCCGCACTTCAGAAAAAACTGCTGTTTTTAACAGGAGTTGTTCAATAACTTCTGTTGCGTCCAATGTAATGCTATCGCCCTCTGAATATGGAATAATCTTTCGTACAACCGATTCTTTTGTCCGGGTTAATCCATGGATGTTTATATCACCGATAATAACAGTATTGTGTTCTTCCATTGTAGTTGCAGCAAGTGGTACACGCGTGAGTGACAGACACAGAATAAAGAATACAGCAGTAAAGTGCAGTAATTTAGATTTAATCATGTAGATACCTATGGGATAAAAATAATGATGCCACTATAGCAGAAATCTGTAGAAAGGGAAGTATTCTTCGTAGATATGATTGGACTTCGATTGTTGCTTTCCGATTCGCCCTTCCATGAGTATGTTAGAACAATCCTTACGAGGTGTATTGTTATTAGGAGGGTCTATACCATGCGTATATATAGATATTTCATAGTGTTACTCATGTTCAGCGTAATTATAATTTCTCTTGGGGCTGGGGGGAGAACAGAATCTCAGCAGCTTGAGATGCCCGAAAATGGAGGACAAAAGATTGTGGAATCGGAAGGCGTAAAGCCCATTACCTCAGTTCCTGGGTCAATCAGTGATTATGAAGATTATCCCGTAGCTGTATTTGCTGGGGGATGTTTCTGGGGTGTTGAAAGTCTCTTTGAGCGAATGCCCGGTGTTCTTGATGCAGTTTCAGGATACACTGGTGGAGATATGGAATTCCCTACCTACCGGTATGTTCTGTCTGGTAACACAGGTCACGTGGAAGCAGTTGCGGTGTTTTATGATCCAGAACTTACAAGTTATGAGGAACTTGCTAAATACTTCTTTGAGATTCATGATCCCACGCAGGTAGGAGGTCAGGGTCCCGACATTGGTGAGCAGTATGAGTCGGTGATTTTTTATAACGATGATACAGAGAAACAAACGGCAGAGCAGTTAATCCAAATTCTAGAATCTCTTGGATACGATATTGCTACACGAGTAGAACCTCGGGATTATTTTTATCGTGCCGAGGGATATCATCAGGATTATTATGTGCGTAATGGGAGTCAACCCTATTGCCATGCATATGTGAAACGTTTTCCTTGATTGTTCCGGGTAAGACCGCCCCACCGGGTCGGTCTTACCCGGAACAATCGTTGCCCACTTGGTAATTACATGATACGCTTTCTCAAGTTCGTTCTATGACTATAAAAGAGGTTTACTATGAAAAAAACAATTGTAACTAAGCATGCCCCCGCAGCTGTGGGGCCGTATGCACAAGCCTACCTTGTGAATGATACACTCTATGTATCGGGACAAATTCCTTTCGTACCAGAGACCATGCAGCTCGTGAGTGAGGATGTTGCAAAACAGACTGAGCAGTCTCTTAAGAACATTGCGGCTATAGTTCAAGAGGCTGGTTTCGCACTTACCGACATAGTTAAGTGTCAGGTGTTCTTAAAGGATATGAACGATTTTGCTAAAATGAATGCGGTGTATGCTGAATTCTTTGGTGACCATACCCCTGCACGAGTAGCGGTTGAGGTAGCTCGCCTTCCAAAGGATGTCTCAGTTGAAATTGATGCAATCTGTGTGAAATAACTCAGATAATTTTAGAATCAGAATCCGACATCAACACCTAGGGTGAAAATCATTGTCGGAGTTGCAGAGTCTAGAAGATTAGAGAAAGTAATCGTAGGTGAAGCATAGAGGTATATATGGTTAGAAATGGCTGTATCGACTCTCACAATGAGTTCAGCGGCCATTTCCCATATACGGGTGTGAGAAACATAAGTCCCACGGAAATTTTGAGCTATCTGTACCTGTAACCATCTGGAAAAGGCTAGGGTGGTATTCCCGGCAAGAGAGATGTTTAACCCCTCCTGAGTGACATCCGATGATTCTCTCCAGGTTACATCTGCTCCAATTTCCCAATTCATATAATAGCCAACCAAACCGCTAATAGCAAATTCAAGAGATGCAATCGTATCCTGCTGATTCGAATCGAAAGAGGAGTCAAAGCCTCCCTCAGCTGCAAGTGTGTAGGTCAACTCGACTCGAGGTGAATACGAGAATCCCAACTGTATACCGTTATATATCTGAGATTTCGTTGCATACCCCGAATATGAGATGAAAGGATTGTAGGACCTGTATCCGCGAAACATATGGTACGAAATATTCCAATCGGGAACCCAGTAGGGATCTGAATCTTCATTTCCGAGCAAGGAAAATTGTGATCCCAGTGATGCGAGTAATTCATCATCATGTAAGTACCAGATAGATTCAATACCTGCAGTGAGCATATCTGTAAAAGATTGTTGTTCAGTATTGTATAAAACTTCCCCATACGAGGAAATTTTTAGTGATCCAAGAGTATCAACCTGTGTCCGATATTCAATATTTCCCCTCGCTCCAAGATTGATTTGATTTGAAGGAACATCGAGGGTTCCTAGGATTCCTACAAAAGTTGAAGTTTGTGCTCGCAAGGGAGAGAGTATCACTAAGAGCACTAGAGAAAGAGAAATAAGGTGTCGGTTTAAACTGATTTTTGTATTGTACATGAAGATTCTCCTTCTACTGAATAAATTGCTGTAACATTGTGATAGAACGGGTACGAGGGGCTGTTTCAATAATTCTTTGAATAATAATTTCTGGCGAAATCCGTTTGCTGAAACCGCTGTGAAAGAGATTGATGACAAGTCGATAATCATTGCCCGGGATGAGTGATTTTGCAATTGCTTCAACCACTTGCAGACTATTTGAATCATCTATTCCCCATTGGCGTAAAGCAATAAGCAACCCTCCACCATATCTGAAGTTACTCCATTTTTCTTCGGACTTCTGCTGGTTGAACAGAGTAATTAGCGAGCCGAGATCTTGTTCAGAGACCCCTTGCTGGTATAGCGTGGCTATTCTCGACCACGAAGTACTGTCTGCTAAAAGAATATCCGCTTCATGCTGATTAAGCGTAGAGCGAACAATGGCTCGGGCTTGTGTGAATGCCTCAATTTCTTTTGTTAAAGCGGATGATAACGTATGAACTGGGACTTGTTTTGCGACTCCCTCTTCAAGGCGAAGCAGAAAATGGTCTGCGGGTAAATTTTCTTGCTCGGCATGGGTGAAAACAGTACGAACCTGCTGCTTGTCACGGTCAGAAAAAGTTGAAGAGTGTAGGGTTTGATCTACACGAGCATCCCAGGTTCCGGCAAAGAGTATGCCCTCTGCCAGAACCCAGGATATAACGAGAATGGGAATAATCCAAAACTTCTGGATACCCACAAAACCACCTATCTAGAAAACCCGCCAGGGCTTCCAAGTCGCATGCCACTTGCTGCACCGTTTTGACCGAATTGTCTACCAGAACCGTTAGCAACTCCCTGACTCAGTCGAGTTGCAGCTTTTTGTTGTTCAGCGACTTGTGCACGTACCGTATTTCGAATCATTTCGCCAAGCGCTAAATTGTCAGATGAACCAGAGACCTGCTGCATTTGATTTCTCGTCTGTGCAAGTATTTCTCGTATACCACGGGAGGCACCGAGGGCGATAGCCTGGGATCCATACCCTAATCGTTCGAGTTCTCTTGACTCAACAGCGACAGCCAGTGCTAATTGAGCTCTTACAGTAGCCGTCTCTCTGGTACGATCGGCCTCATCGTATGCTCCATAATGCAACGCATACGCAACCAGAGCAGGGTCCACATGTCGCATGTTTTCCAAGTTCATCAATCGTGCCTGTTCACGAAAGAGTGCTACTTCATCTTGTTCCCATCCACGATGTTGAAGTTGTAGTGCTAGTTCATTCAGAAAAAGCTCTGTATCCTCCTCTACCGTTTCTGCCATGATAGGCACTAATACCACTATTATAAGTAATAAAATCATTCCTACCTGTTTCATAATTATGTTCTCCTACATTTCCAGTACTGAATTAGTACCGCCAAACCCATCATCAACCTGTAGATATGCATTGGGATCGGCAATCCAACTATTCCCATCGATAACGAATTGATACCGGTATTCTCTACCAGGTTCTAATTCCATTTCGATTTTCCATGTTCCCGACTGATCCGCTCGAGCAAGATGATGTGTCTGTGGGTTCCAATTGTTCCAATCTCCTACTACTACAACGGTCTCAGCTTCCGGAATTTCAACTTCTAATACCACTTTTGCCAATTCGCCATGGGCCCTTACACGTGGCGAAAAACCAAGGTCGTGTTCTCTAACAAAAGGAAGGATTATAAGTAACACAACTGCAGATGCAAGCAGATATTTATACCAGTGCTGTGTCTTCGATAATTGTTTTTTCCACCAGAGACGAGATTGTGACGTTTCGCCTTGGTATGATTTAATTTCATCCTTTTCGGATTCTTCATTTCTGATTTCTGTGAGTACTGCTGCTGCCATTCTATCTTGAAGACCCTCAGGAGTTTGCACCAATGGATTTATTGGTAGATGAGAGGATGAGCCGCCTATCATCAGACTCATTTCGTAATACAAGGAACATGCCGTACAATCGTTTATATGATCAAGAACTTCAGTGCTGATACAGGTGTTGTTGCTTCCCAAGGAGGTATTCTCGGACGAGTCTTGCATCAGGTTGTCTATGTATGTTCTACAATCACTACATTTCATACATTGTCTCCTCTATTCTCCTGTCTACCATGTACGCATTTTTCTTTTCATGGTTTCACATATGTCAATCATTTTGTAAGTTCCACTGATGTTCTGTCATCCATCTCTGTAATTCCTTCCGACTGCGATACAAATATGTCTTTACGGTACCTTCGGGGATCTTAAGGATTCTTGCTGTCTCGGATACGGACAAACCCTGCATCATGCGGAGCACGAACACCTCTCTATATTCGTTTTTAAGAGTCTGTAATGCTTGTACAAGTAGTTGTTCTGCTTCAGATGCAATTGCTGTTTGCTCGGGGGTCTTTAAGGATTGAGAGCCCTGGAGTACTCGAATCTCTTCATCGTACGGGATTATCGTAGTTTGTTTCAGCACTTTTGTTTTTCGATTTTGTGAACGGATCCAATTAACCGCAATTGTGTAAGACCAAGAGAAAAAGGAATTTTCACTTCGGAAGGAAGGAAGTGCTCTGTATATACGAAGGAAGATTTCCTGTAGATCATCTTCACTGTTCTCGATAGATTGATTGGGAATCATTTTTCGCAAGAGCGTATAAAATACGGGAGTATATAATCTGACTAAGGTTCCAAAGGCTTCCTTGTCTTCATGTAAAGTCCTATACACCAATTGTGCATCATATTCGTCTTTTCGCGTGAAAGTATCGTTGGGAGTATCGGGTTTATGATGCGTCTCAGCCTCCGTTCAATCTATTTTACATACCGTCTCTATACTATACGTCTAAACCGATTAAAAGTTTCAACAATTACGAGTAAATTATAAACTTGCCAAATTATTTTCAATTACGTATGTTCCTACTATGATGAAGGATGACACAACAAATAAAAACTTAACGAAAGAGCAGGAAGAGAGCTTATTATCGATACTGAAAAGTCGGTTCTTCAAACACCCTGAACGGCATAGTGATTGTGTGTGGGAGGAATTTCTCAATCGACTAAAAAAAGATCCTCATAAAATCTGGACGATTTACGAAATGGAACGTACCGGTGGTGAACCGGATGTGATTGGATATGACGGTGAGACGGAAAGTTACCTGGTATGTGATTGTTCACAGCAAAGTCCCTCTGGCCGAAGAAGTCTCTGTTATGATGACCGTGCGTTAGAGGAACGCAAAGATCATAAACCGAAGAAAAGTGCAGTGGGGATGGCTGAAGAAATGGGGGTAAAGCTGTTAAGTGAAGTGGAATATCGAAAGCTCCAAGAACTCGGTGAATTCGACACTACGACCTCAGGCTGGATTGAAACTCCCGGAGAAATTCGAGAACTTGGTGGTGCTTTATTTGGAGATTGTCGTTATAAAAAGGTGTTTATCTACCACAATGGAGCCTCTTCCTATTATGGTGCAAGGGGATTTCGAGCTCTGGTAAGAGTGTAGGCTTCTCGCACCCGCATGTGGGTGATTAATCCAGCAGCACATACAGGTGCACGCAAAGCCTATGCAACGGGTAGTTAGCTATTAATTTGATCTTGTAAGAACTCCCACGCTTCTTTATCCGTAAATTTTTCATGAACAATTTTTCGGATTGCAAGAGCCATTTCAAGAGAATGTTCACTCTGGAAGATATTCCGTCCCATGTCCAAACCAGCGGCTCCACCTTGAATAGAATTGTATGCAAGTGCCAGTGCATCACGTTCAGGAAGTTTCTTACCTCCGGCTACAACTATGGGAACTGGACAAGCAGCAACAACTTCTTCGAAATTATCGCAATAATATGTCTTCACTAAGTTTGCTCCCATTTCAGCAACAATGCGGGTAGCAAGCTTAAAGAATCGATCAGTACGTTCCATATCCTTTCCAACTGCGACCACTCCGAGCACTGGAATGCTGTAGCGCAGGCCTGCATTGATACATGTTGATAGGTTATCAATACTTGAAAGTTGTCCATCGGCACCAATAAAGGTCTGTACAGCGATACAGTCGGCACCCATACGGATGGAATCTTCAATATCCACAGCTACGATTTCATGACTAAGATCATCATTAATCATAGAAGAGCCTGAAGAGACTCGTAATGCAATAGATTTTCCAGTGTCTGCAGGGACACATGTTCGTATTGCACCTCTGGTACCCATGAGAACATCTATTGCAGGGAGTAATTTTGGAATCACTAAATCAAGACGTTCAAGTCCCGAAACAGATCCCATAAAGTAACCATGGTCAAACGCAAACATTACGGTGTTCCCACTTACAGGGTTGAATATATTTGCCAAATGTCTCTTCATTCCCCAGTCGAGGTTATTAGCTCCCTTTACATAGAACGGTTCCTTGTTTGCAAAAGGTACGTCTGTTCTATAATCTTTTGATACCTTCAACCCATCTTTGTCGGCCATTTCTCTTCTCCTCCATACATATAAGGCTGCTGCGTAACACAGCAGCCTCATCATTATACCATGTGTAATTTAGAAATTATAGTTGTCCATATTTGAAGTAGTAAATACAACACGTTCTGGTAATAATACGACACCAGAGTCGTCGGCGGTATAAGCATTAGCATCAAGAACTGTGTTTGGGAATACTTCTACAACACCGATGTCTGGAACATCAATCTTGTCACCGACACGAATGTCATTTCCGGTTGCCAAGTAGTAACCAAGATAACATCCGAGAGCACCCTGAATCTGGCAGTCCCACAAGCCCCAGCGAGCTAAGACGTCAGCACGTGCATAGTTCTTCATAGAGTTTGGTGGAGCAAATCCTGTGATAGACACGTCGTTCTTGTCGAGTCCCAAGTTCTGAGCGGCCTGTGCCTGTCCAGGAAGAGCTGTAGAGTCATTACAGATAATTCCATCGATGTCTGGGTTCGCCATAAGAATAGCTTCACCGATTGTGATGGCTTTTTCTGCATCCTGCTCAGAATAGTAGTTACTTGGATTCACATTGACCCAGTTAGGATACTTCTCTTTAATGTAAGCTTCGCCAGCAACTCTCCATGAATTCTGGTCGGCAACTGTTGCCTGTGAATAGTGCCATACGTATTTGATAGCATCTTTAGCAGGATTTTTTCCGCGTTCGGCAATGGAGTCAGCAAGCATATCAACCAACATTTTTCCGAGAATGTCTGGGGTTCCCTGTGAAACCATAACAGTTCTTGCATCGCCAGAAACGTCTGAGTCCCATGTAACAGCTTTAACGCCAGCACTCATAGCCTCTTTCATAATCTGATCAAGACCAGTTGCATCTACAGAAGAGACGACGACAGCGTCTGCACCACTGTTGATTGCATTGTCAATGACTGTGACCTGATTTGCAACTGATGCTTCGGGGCTACCATCATACTTAACCGTAAAACCATGTTTCTCGGCGTATGCTTGAGCTCCATCGTTAGCTGCTTCGAAGAATGCGTTTCCTGTTAGCTTTGGAACGAATACGACTGTCACATCATCAGATGCGGCACTCTCTTTGGCTCCACCAGCGAAAGCAACAGAAGAAACCAGCAACAGAACCATAAGCGCGATGATAATTTTTTTCATCATCAATTCCTCCTTAATGTATGCTGCGTAATCAGCATAAATTTTTAATTATTTTTACGAAGATCCTTTGATCTGCGTAGTTTGCCAATAAATTTTTGCACCGTTGGGTTGCTTCCCGAAAAACGGATTGCAACGGCGAGCACTAAGAGAATTCCCACAGGAATGTCGAGATACTGAGTGTTCACGTTGGCCAGAGAGAGACCAAACCGTAGAATTCCAATGACAAAGGCAGCAAGTGCTGTACCGATTACACCTCCGGTACCACCTAAATTGGAAGTTCCTCCCAAAACCACTGCAGTGATTACGGGCAAGGTAATTTCTTTTCCAAGGTCGGTTTTTGCCGTTCCGAGGTATGCAGTGAGGAGGATCCCTGCGATCGCAGCACCAAGTCCTGAGAGCACGTAGGTACTCATGACAATCTGTTTAGTACGAATACCACAATATGTTGCAGCGTGCTTGTTTACACCACAGAGAAATACGTATCTGCCATATTTTGTTCTATGCAACAATATGTAAGTGATAATCACCAAGAAGAGGAATATTAGTAGCTGATGGGGTATGATACCAAAGATTCGGCCACGAACGAACTGAGAAAATTCTTCTGGGAATCCGCTGATTCCTTTATATGCCTCAGTAGCAGAGAAGTTTGTGATCAGCAAAGCGATTCCCGAGTAGAGGAAAGAACCACCAAGGGTCACCACCATTGGCTGTACCTCTGTGTAGGCAACAAAGAATCCACTCAAGGCTCCACAGGCTGTACCCACCAGCAGCCCAATCACTAGAGCGAGGTAAAGATTCATCCCTACGTCGTTCCATAAAACACCAATCGTGATTGAAGTAAGGCCAACAATTGCCCCTGACTGAATGTCTATGCCACCTGTCACTAACACAAGGGTCACAAAGAGAGCCACAACCGAGATGGTCATAAAGTTGTTGATACTTCCTAAAAGTACGCGAGGCATGAGGAATCGCGGGTTGATTAACCCGAATACGAGAACTTCTATAAGTAACAGCAGAATAAGGAAAGTCTCCCACCGGAAAACTCTCTTCGTGATGGATTTTGAATTAAGCATGTTCTCTGACCTCCGAAGCAGTTTCACTGTGGACAACTTTTGCTGCAAGTCGCTGTTTTCTCATTTTTTCAGCAGAGCGATGCTGAATCACAGAGTCAAATACAACAATAATGATGAGGAGGATTCCGGTAATGGTATTATCGTAATCTGATGGAAAACCAAGGAATACTAAAATTCGACTTATTGAAGCCATAATGGCTGCTCCAACAGAGGCTCCTATCACCGATCCCACACCTCCGGAAAGACTGATTCCACCAAGAACACAGGCTGCAATAACCTTCATTTCATAGCCCATTCCAGCAATCGGTGTAATAAATCCAACCCTACTGGTGTACATAATTCCACCGATACTGGCAAATAACCCGCTAAGCATGAAAGCAACCATTTTGGTTCCTTTTACAGGGATACCAAGTAGCGTAGCCCCATTGGCATTATCGCCAACTGCTCTAAAATATCGACCTATCATTGTTCGATTCATCACAACATAGATGAGTATCATCGCAATAAGCGTGAGGAGGTAAAACCAGGTGAAAGTGCCCATGAACTGTGCCTGTGAAAGACTCTTAAATTCCATCGGGAGATTCTCGATCCATCGACCACCAGTATATACATAAATCATTCCACGAATGATTCCATTGGTACCGAGTGTCATGATAATTGAAGGGATTTTCATGTAGGCAACACCAAAACCATTGATAACACCTATGCCAACACCCACGAGAACTGCAATGGATAGGCCCAAGAAAGGATGCCCGTCTCGAACAAAATTTCCGCAAATTGCAGCGGTCATTCCTACTGTAGCTCCGACTGAGACGTCAATCTCTCCAGTGATTATTACGAAGGCAATTCCAATTGCTACGATAGTGAATACGACACCGCTGTTAAGACTGAGTAAAATATTGTTGATATCTAAGAATGCGGGGTTTATAAGTCCAACACCGAGGAACATGAGTACAAGGAAGATGATGGATGTGGTTGCTCGTGGTATTGATCGTTGTTTATGCATTCACGACCCTCCCTTTAGTTACACCAAATGCTGCTGCCATGAGATTATCCTGAGTAATTTCATTTTTCGAAAATTCACGGTTAATTTTTCCAGAAAACATGGAGAGGGCTCTGTCGCTGAGTTCAACTATCTCTTCAAAGTCAGAGGAGATAAGAAGAATTGCAATTCCCTTCGATTTGAGTTCCTGGATGATTGCATATACGTCACCTCTAGCACCCGCATCGATTCCTCTGGTCGGCTCATCTAGAATAAGAACCTTTGGTTCAGTAGCTAAAGCCCTGGCAATGACAACTTTTTGCTGATTTCCTCCAGACAGAGAGCTCATAAGTTGATCATGACCGGTTACTTTTGTTCTGAATAATTTTACATACTGTGCAGTAATTTCTTGTTCCTGTTTGTACTGGATAAAAAACTTGCTCATATTTCTCAACTTTGATGAGGTGGTGTTCGTTGCTACATCAGAAATTCCAAAAATACCATGGAGGAATCGATCTTCCGGAACGTAGCTCAGACCTTTATCCATGACATCTCGTGTATTCAGTCCGGTAATATCTACACCGTCAATACTTACACTTCCTGACAAGAGTTCATCCTGTCCGAAGATAGAAGTTGCCAATTCAGTTCTCCCAGCTCCGACAACACCTGCAAGTCCGAGAATTTCGCCCGCATATACCGATAGACTAATATCATGAAAACCGTTCCCACAAAGGTTTTTCACTTCAAAGACTGGCTTGGCATTGGCATAGTCTACTGGTTTTGATTTGTTTTCAGTATTATGTTCTGCCATGGTTACTTCGTCTGGAAGTAATCCACGGACAAGCATATCGTAATCAAAGTTTTCTACTGGACCACTCAACGTAATGAGGCCATCACTCATAATTGCGACACGATTTGCTATGGTGAACACCTCAGTAAGTCGGTGCGTGATATAGATGATACCGATTCCCTTCTGCTTAAGGTCTTCAACTATTTTAAAGAGCGACTTAACCTCATTGAAGGTAAGTGAGCTGGTAGGTTCGTCAAGAATAAGGATATTTGAGTTGCGTAGAAGGCCTCTAAGAATTTCAACAAGTTGCTGTTCAGCAATAGAGAGGCTTTCAGCTTTTCTATTCAGGTCTATTACCCATTCCAGTTGCTTCATAAGATCTTTGAGCCGCTTTTGGAGAGTTTTTGGATTTTCTTTGAACCCCATGACGATATTTTCCAATACATTCATGTTCGGGAATAACATGGGCTCTTGCGGGACGAGGTAGATTCCATGAGCAAGGGCGATAGAGGGTTTACTCATATTGATGAGCTCTCCGGACATAAAAATATCACCCTCATCTTGCTGGTATATGCCCATGATAATTTTCATCAATGTCGACTTTCCTGCCCCATTACCACCGATGAGAGCTAAGACATCACCTCTGTTGAGATCGAGATCTATTCCTTTTAGAACCTTGTTCGCACTAAAGGCTTTTGTTATTGACCTGACAGATAATAGTGAATCGCTATGTACCTCTTTCATATACCTTCGCCTTAATAACTTTTGTTCTTCATAAAAACATTTATCTACTACGTCCCTATTATAAATGGCACTCGCTAATTGTCAACAATAATTTTAATCAACTTTTGGAATTTCTCTATAGTAGTGGGCTATATTGTTATATTAAAAGGATATTATTACGAAAAATTTATGATTGACAGGTAAATTTGTTAGTGGTATAGTCAAATTCGAATAGAAATAAAAGTTCTTGTAAAAAACTTTTGTAATAAAGCAGGGGCGTTTAGGAAGAGATGAAAAATGATAGATTATGAAGAAAATTTGTTATTTAAAGTTGCCTATTACTACTATTTTGAGGATATGACACAACAAAGTATTGCTAACCTGCTCTCAATAAGTCGGATTCGAGTAATCAAGCTCCTCGATCGAGCACGTCAGACTGGTATCATCCAGTTTAAATTACGTGAGAATCCTAGCTTCCATATAGATTTTGAGGAGCAACTCAAGAAGCGATACGATTTAAAAGACGTATTTGTTGTCCCTGATGCTGCTACCCTTGAGAGAAAGAATGCAAATGTTGCTCAAGCTGCAGCACTTTATATTAATGATAGGCTCAAAGGGGGAGATCATATTAATGTAGGGTATGGTGATACTTCCCGACATTTACTTAATAACCTAGCTACTATGGTTGAAAGTCCAATTTCCTGTATATCTCTCACTGGTGGAGTGAGTTATTATTTGCCCGATACAAGGCCCCATATCTTCAACGCAAATTTACATCTCATACCAGCTCCGCTATTAGCGAGCAGCAATGAAATGGCGGATGCCATTAGGAAAGAGGAATCGGTTAACGAAATCTTTCGGATGGCACCTTTGGCAACATTGACAGTGATAGGTATAGGTGGCATGCATGAAAAATCCACCATTTTCAATACAGGTACCTTGGGTAAGAATGATTTAACGTATCTGAAGATGAAGGGGGCAGTGGGAGACATTCTCAGTCACTTCCTCGACAAAGATGGTAATCTGGTCACTAGCTCGGTAGAAGAACGATTAATTAGTATACCGTTGGAGACACTGAAAAAATTCCAGAATGTGATCGGCGTAGCTGCTGGAGCTGCAAAGGTCAAGGCAATTCGTTCGGTATTACGAGGCCATTATCTAAATGTGTTAATTACCGATACCACAACAGCTAAGTTGATTTTGGAGGATAACGATGAATAAGTCCTATCTACTAGCCATTGATGCTGGAACAGGCAGCATACGAGCTGTACTTTTCGATACCGCGGGAAATCAGTTGGGCGTATATCAGCGGGAATGGGAGCACCCTGAAGATCCTCGCTATCCTGGTAGTATGGATTTTGATTGGGTGAAGAACTGGGAACTTGCTAAAGAGTGTATCCACGGTGTTCTCGCAGATTGTGCAGTTCCTGCAGAAAAAATAGTTTCCATAAGTACTACGTGTATGCGAGAGGCTATTGTTCTTTACGATGCACAGGGAAACGAAATTTGGGCATGTGCTAATGTAGATGCTCGGAGCAACGACGAGGTTGCCTCTCTTGTAAAGCAGAATCCTGAACTGGAAAAAGAGATTTACCGAATCTCGGGACAGACTTACGCATTAGGGGCTCTTCCGAGATTACTTTGGGTTAAGGATAAGCTGCCTGAAATTTATGAACAGGTTGATAAGGTAAGCATGATCAATGATTGGCTTGCATATAAATTAACCGGGGTCTTAGCTACTGAGCCAAGTAACGGCAGTACAACGGGAATTTTTGATCTTAAACGTCGTACATGGGATACAAGTATTCCAGAGCGGCTTGGTCTAAAAAGTTCCATATTCCCGAAGGTGGTTGAATGTGGGAATCTTATTGGAACGGTTCATGATAAGGCAGCCAAGGAGACGGGACTCGCCGTCAGCACTCCCGTCATTGCTGGTGGCGGAGATGCCCAAATGGGTACTATCGGTGTCGGAGCAGTAAAAAAGAATCAGGCTGCAGTATTTGGTGGTTCATTCTGGCAGTATGAGTTCAATACCGATTCGAGTGAGACCGATCCTGCTTGTAGGGTTCGTGTAAATTGTCATGGAATTCCTTCACTCTGGCAGTATGAGGCAATCGCATTTAAACCGGGTCTGGCAATGCGTTGGTTTAGAGATGCATTCTGTACTGAAGAGGTCAGGCAAGCAAAAGAGACTGGTAGGGGAGTGTATGAATTACTTGATGAAGGAGCAAAACAGGTTCCTCCCGGCTCTTACGGTATGATTTTCACCTTCAGTGATGTGATGAATTTTATAGCGTGGCGTCATGCAGCACCAACCTTCACTGATTTTGATTTTGACCCGCAAAAATTCTCAAAATTTACTTTCTATCGAGCAATCATGGAAAGTGCTGCTCTGGTAACAAAGGGGCATTTGGAATTAGTTCATGAAGCAACCGGAAATCTTCCCGAAGAAATAATATTCGCTGGTGGAGCGGCGAAAAGCCCCATCTGGTGTCAGATATTAGCTGATGTGCTTGGATTACCAGTGAATGTTCCTGTAGTTAAAGAAGCTACAGCACTGGGAACAGCCATTCTCGGGGGGTATGGGGTAGGTATCTATGCGGACATCGCAGATGCTGCGAGTTCGCTGGTAGTATCGGAAAAAACCTATGTGCCAAATCCGGATAATGTAGCTGTCTATCAACAATCGTATGAAAAATGGAAGAAAGTGTATAAAGCTCAACTTGCTTTAAGCGATACAAAAACAACACGATATATGTGGGCAGCTCCAGGGCTGTAATTGAGGAGGAACTATCATGTTTATTATTCATGAGGACGAGAGAGAATATAGGTTTGGAAACAGTGGCCCTAAGTATTTAATGAAAGGACCGAGGATGAATTTTGCTTTGGTGCAATTTCAGCCTGGAGAAGATTTTAAAGCTCATTATCATAACGAAATGGAAGAAAACTTTTTCATCCTAGAGGGTGAGGTTGATATCGTAGTAGATGGTAAGGTATATCATTTGGTACCGGGTCAGCTTATTCATATTGAGCCGGAGGAAATTCACTATGTGATGAACAACGGGACCAAACCGGTGAAAATGATTTCCACACTTGCACCGTATAAGAAGGTTGATAAGGTAGAAGTGGATTCCTATGAATTTAACAAGAAGTAACTCATCTGTCTGATAGAGAATAGATATTCAATAAGTACCTATTATAACTAACACGAAGTAAAGGACACCTGCTGGGTGTTCCTTACTTCGTATAAATGATTTTATGTATTATAAAATTCGTACCTTTGGAATATTCCCACCCACATGTTTTAGGTGTTTGTTGAAAAATTCTAGTGCCAATGTATTTGTAGTCTCCATGCAATAGACTGCGTCAACTGAACCTACTCCTAAGACTCCAGCCAAAATTGGTGATACCAACGGAAGGTCGGTGAAGTTTAAGTGCCCTGATCCGTTTACAACTACCTGATACGAATTGTCTGAGTTGTGGTGCATGAATGTATTTGGATAGAGATTACCGAGTGCTTTCGCTTGTTTCGCATGGTCTTCATTGAATACATTGAGAATGGGTTTTGGATAGGGGATTTGTATGAAAGAATCTGTATCTGCAGTGTAAGCGATCGTTTCTCCCATCATGGTTCCATCCAGAACAATTACTGCATCAATTTCATTACGATTTCTTCCTAGTGCAGCTGCTGTTGCCCCTCCCATCGAGTGACCTATAACACCAATTTCATCCTTGTCGATATGGGCAAATACGTGTGACGAGCTTGATGATTCAATTTCTCGCAGTATGGTATGTAACACAAAATCCATATCCTGAGTTCGCAATTCCATCCAGATTTGCTCAAGGTTAAAGAGTTCTTCACCTACAATCTTCCCTTGTTCAGTATCCATTGCTGTTCTCAAAAAATCGGTGTTAACAATAATGGTTTTCCCATCGGCTTGTTTGGTCATGAAAGAGTGGTATGGATGGTCTATGCTACATACGACATATCCATTTCGTGCGAGCTCCATGTATGTAGAATAGTTACTCTTTCGATAGCCGAATGCACCATGAGAAAAAATTATTAACGGGTAGGATTTTTGCGTGTCTTCAGGATACCAGAATTGTACTGTTACACGTCGAAAATCTGACTCAGCGGTAAATTCCTCTTCTCGCGATTCATCGGTCCATGTGTATGTTTCAGTTTTTACCGCATAATCTCCTGTACCTGAGACTTCTTTTGTTCCAGGAAATAGAGCTAATGGAACAGCAATACACAGATAGAGCACAATTTTTACAATCAGAAGCCCGAATTTTGGTTGTTTGGGAGTACCTTGTTTCCAGAGATACACGAGTGCTCTTATTGTTTTATAAAGACACAGAAGAAAGACGCCTAACCACGCGAGACTCCATGTGAGTAGCGGAGTCAGCAAGGCTAGCACTAAGAGCGAACTCAGAATTATCCACGCAATGCTTTTTTTTCGATGAATGTCTTGTACTCTTGTTCGTTGAAGAGTAAAGAAGGCGATTTCTACTGAAACTAATACGAAAAACACAGATAATGCAATCATTATTTTCCTCCTGGATGTAATTACTCATTTTTGCTGCGTTAATCTGAAAGGAGGGTAATTAATTGTAAATCAACAATTAGCAATAAATTTATAATTATTCGTTACTTTACTGCAATTGAAGGAAATAGTATATATTTCTATAGATAAAAAATTCTCTATATAGCAATAAATTTTAGAGCACGAGATATTGGATGTATTAAAAAGCCCGTATCGGCCTGATTCT
>CAZTUL010000018.1:0-9253 GCA_964616275.1 uncultured Spirochaetaceae bacterium
AGGCATCCAACATAAGAAATGGGTCAAAATCTTCAACATTTGCATGCCCAATTACACGAACTAGCTTTACTCCAGCACCATCGTATTGTACCGCCCCACCAACTATCTGATCAATTTTTCTTATCGGCATATGCCCCTCCCATGTAAAAAGTATATCACACCATTTCGATTCTTAGGTATAAAGCAGACGTACCTTTCACTTCCTTTTTATGGTATAATCAGATAGAATAATCTTGAAATGATTCCAAAGAAGTAAGGAGGACTCGTGTATGAATGTAAAATTTTTCAGATGTAACAAATGTGGTAATCTTGTAGAGCTCGTAAACGATGGCGGAGCACCTCTCCATTGCTGTGGAGAACCTATGGTAGAACTCAAGGCAAATACTACTGATGCAGCTACCGAAAAACATGTTCCTGTTGTTGAAAAGGATGGAGACAGTGTCGTTGTTAAAGTAGGTTCTGTCGCACATCCTATGACTGAAGAGCACTACATTCAGTGGATTGCAGCGGTAACAGAAAACGGTATTTACCGAAAAAACCTTAAGCCTGGCGAGAAACCGGAAGTATCCTTCTGCTGTCTCGGCAAAGTTGTCGCTTATTATGAGTACTGCAATCTTCATGGATTATGGAAGGTTGAGCTCTAATTTAGAAAACTTCTAGACAAAACGAAGCCGTTGCCCAAATCCATTCGGACTTTTGCAACGGCTCTTTTTTATATGATGTGTGTATTACACAATGAAAAAATGACTTAGTCTAAAACTAATGAAGGGGCATTGTATACACGTGCCTTAAAATGCTGATCAAGCATAAATAAACCCTTCCCATCTCCAGCCAATTCAAACTTACGGATATTATCTTCCGCGTTCTTCTCCTCTTCTCCCTGCTCCATGATAAACCAATCCAGGAACTGCTGTGTACGATAGTCTTTCACCTTTACTGCTTCATCATAGATAGTATTGATAGATTCGGTAACATATCTCTCATGCTCTAATGCAGCCTCGAGAGGTTCTTTATAGTTTTTGTATTCACGAGTAGGATCTGCTATCGCATCAAACTTAACTGCATAACCATTATTCAAAAGATACTGTCTGAACAACATAGCATGATCTCGCTCTTCTTTTGCCTGAATAATGAACCAATTCTCGAATCCTTCGAGACCCTCGTTTGCATAGAAATTTGCAATATCAAGGTACAGATAAGCAGAAAAGAATTCCTTGTTAATCTGATCGTTTAATAATTTTACAACACTTTCTTTCAACATAAACTTCTCCATTGGTGCCATACAGTGCACCTTTTTTTGTATTTGTTACAAATATACCTATTATCCTCATAAATAGCAAAGGAAGAAACTCGTAAGAGGCTAAAATATTTCTATCATCAAAACTCTTGGATGATTTCAAATCAGATAATCCTCATGAACTGTATGTACGAGAAGTCTGTCTGTGTTGCTGCTTAGAATCTAATCGAGAAAAATTAATCGATATCTTGACCAAAATTGACTTCTCCCCTATGCTTGCTACTGGCAAATATTGCTTATGGCAACTTTATCCACTGAGGAGTACCCATGTATAATTTGTGCGATATCCGTCAGATAATGGTAGATTTACAAAATTTTGAAGAAAAATTACGAAAAGAGACAGACCTTTCATTAAACGAGGCTCTTTGCCTCTGCCAAGCAGATAAGGGAATACAGGAACCAACAGCACTTGCTCGTGAGTTATCACTCTCACCTTCACGTCTCACAAGAATTCTCAATTCACTTGAATCCAAGGGATTAATTGAGCGAACTATAGGTTTGGAGGATCGAAGGAACATTGCGTTACGTGTTACTCATGAAGGTAATACCGTAGTACACAAACTTCATTGTTCCACTATTACCATGCCAACACATATTGAAAAAGCCATAGAGAATCTGCACGAAACAGTGCAGTCAGGAGAAAAATCATGAAAACATATGTAATTGTCGGCGGTGTCGCTGGAGGTGCCGGGACTGCAGCAAGGTTGCGCAGGTTAGATGAAGAGGCTCGAATTGTCATGTTCGAGCGAGGCGAGCACATCAGTTATGCAAACTGCGGACTCCCCTATTACGCCGGAGGTGTTATTACAGAAAGATCCAGACTTTTTGTTGTGACTGCTGACCGGTTCACAGAGGTGTTTAATGTTGATGTGAAAACACGTCACGAAGTCATCTCGATTAACCGTGAAGAGCAATTTGTGCATGTAAAAGACTTGGAAACGGGCAACGAGTTTGATGAATATTACGATACACTCGTATTAAGTCCTGGAGCAGCACCAGTAAGACCGAGAATCCCAGGAATCGACGATCCTGCTATTTTTTCACTGAGATCTGTGAGTGATATAGATGCTATTGTACAGAAAATCTCCAGCCCGCAGACATCTCGTGCAGTAGTTGTGGGTGGTGGATTTATTGGCCTTGAGATGGCAGAAAATTTAAAAGAACGACAAATGAAGGTTACCTTAGTGGAAGCCTTGGATCAGGTCATGAATGTCATCGATTACGATATGGCGGCTGTCGTTCAACAGCATATGCGAGACAAAGGAGTTCAACTATATCTAAAGGATGGAGTGAAAAGTTTCGAACGCGAAAAGGGAATCGTAAAGGTAACACTCTCATCGGGAACTGAGATAGAAGCAGATATAGTAATTCTTGCAATCGGTGTTCGCCCCGATACTAAAATTGCTCATGATGCACAACTTGCACTGGGTAAGAACGGGGCAATTACCGTAGATGCACAATTCACTACTAGTGATCCACATATCAAAGCTGTTGGAGATGCTATCGAATACCCTAGTCCGTTTACAAAAAACCCGGTCACTGTACCATTAGCCGGTCCGGCAAACAAGCAAGCCCGGTTAGTTGCTGAATCAATTGTGACCGGAAAGTGCAGACCGTATACCGGAACTATTGCAACAAGCATTGCAAAAATATTTGACCTCACCGCTGCCTCGACAGGCATGACAGGAAAACAGCTTCGTCTAGCAGAAATTCCATTTGCTGAAGTGCAAACACACGCTGGAAGCCATGCTGGATATTATCCAAACTCGTTACAACTGGCAATGAAAATTCTGTATGACCCACAAACAGGAAAACTGTATGGTGGACAGGCAGTAGGATACGCTGGAGTGGATAAGCGCATCGATGTGCTTGCAGCATATATAAAAAAAGGTGGCACTATTGAAGATCTTGCAGATTTTGAGCAAGCATATGCACCTCCTTTTTCGAGTGCGAAAGACCCCATAAACATGCTCGGATTCATTGCTCAAAATGTAGCAGATGGGTACAGTTCAACAATAACCTGGGAAGAGCTTAATCAAAGTCTCAGTGATAATACCTTTATTATTGATGCACGAACTCCAGAGGAATTTGATCTTGGAGCTCTCCCCGGAGCCGTAAATATCCCACATACTGAGGTACGAAGTCGATTATCAGAAATCCCACAGGATCGACCCATTATTGTGTACTGTGCGATGGGAATTCGTGGGTATCTTACAGAAAGAATCCTTCGACAACATGGGTATACAGACGTAAAGAACTTTGTTGGTGGATATAAAACATGGAAAGCAATTACCAATGAGCTTGATGCTCTTGAGCACCCTAAAGATGCTCAGATTTCATTGTTCACTCCCAACCCTGGAGAGGAAGATGGAAGTCCTCGACCTGCTCAGAGCGATGCAATTACTCTAGTTGATGCGTGTGGTCTCCAATGCCCAGGTCCTATTCTTACATTGAAAAAAACGATGGATTCGATGACTCCGGGAGATTTACTGAGAGTTCTAGCAACAGACCCCGGGTTTAATCGTGATGTACAGTCTTGGAGTAAGCTTACAGGTAATCATCTTGTATCGCTGGAAACAAAAGACGGGAAAATTGAGGCGGTAATTGAAAAGGGAGCTGGTAAAGTTTCTGGCACTTCTTCTCAAAAAGCAGTAGCTGTACAGGACGGTGCTTCCATAATTGTGTTCTCAAACGATATGGATCGAGTTCTTGCCGCATTTGTATTAGCAAATGGAGCTGCTGCCACCGGACGAAAGGTGACTATGTTCTTCACATTCTGGGGTCTTACGGTGTTACGGACTAAAAAACCGGGAAAAGTAAAGAAAGATTTCATGGGCAGTATGTTCGGAATGATGCTTCCAAAGGGAATGGATGATTTATCACTATCTCAGATAAATTTTGGTGGTATGGGACCAAAACTCATGAAGAGACGGATGAAACAGAAACATGTTGATCAGTTACGGTCAATGTATGCACAGGCTCGCATGGCTGGAGTTCGCATGGTTGCTTGTCAGATGTCTATGGATATAATGGGAATTCCGGCACCAGAACTGCTTGATGGAGTTGAGATTGGTGGAGTTGCTACCTATATGGAGGCAGCATCCGAAAGTGGAGTCAACCTATTTATCTAATTACTACATATGCTATACTAAAAGACGGCGTATGGTATAACGAATACACAAAGTGAGTCCACATGAGGGGAGACTTCCAAAAGAAGTCTCTCCATTTTACAGAATGATGCGGGGAAGCTACATGATTTACAGAGAATTTGGAAAAACAGGGAAGAAAGTTTCGGTTATCGGCATGGGAGGCATGCGTTTTAAGCCTGAGGATTACGCACAAGGTGATTACTCCGGTGCAGTAGCGATTGTACATAAGGCACACGAACTCGGGGTGAACTACTTTGACACAGCCCCCGACTACTGTGATGGACATAGTGAAAAAATCTACGGTGAAGCATTCCGGACTTTGAACCGATCTTCATTTCATGTATCGACAAAATGTGGACTCTGGAATGCTCGAACAAGCTCCGAGGCACGTAAGATGATAGAACAATCGCTCACGAGACTCGGATTAGATACCATTGATTTTTACAATATGTGGTCAATCAAGACATTCGATGAATATCGCGAATTTACAAAAAAGGGTGGAGTTTATGAGGGTGCAGTACAAGCACAGAACGAAGGACTTATAGATCATATTTGTTTTTCCACACATTTGAGTGGGGAAGATATTGCGAAGATTGCCAATGACGGTCTATTTGAAGGGGTCACCCTTGGGTATAATGCCGTGAACTTTGCCTATCGGCAGAAAGGAATCGACGCCTGCGTGGAAGCTGGGCTCGGGGTGGTAACTATGAATCCTCTCGGGGGCGGTCTCATTCCTGCACATCCAGACTACTTCTCTTTTTTAAAACAAGGTGAACATTCTCTTGCGGTTTCGGCACTCCGATTTATCCTTGCTCAAGAAAAAGCGACGGTTGCTATCCCCGGTTTCAGTTCTCTCACTGAAGTCGAAGAGAATGTGCAAGCGGCTGAGAATCTTACACCGGTTTCAGAGCATTTCCTTGAGGATATGGCTGGGCACCTCTCTTCCGAACTAAACACACTCTGTACTACCTGTGCGTATTGTGACTCATGCCCGGTAGAGATTCCTATTCCAAAACTTCTCGACTCTTATAACATGTATATTCTCAGCAAAGGGGATGAGTCTGAAGTATTGAAGCGGGTGGCAAATCATTGGGAAATTAGTGCTGATCTTGCCCAAAAATGTATTGCTTGTGGACAATGTGAAGAATTGTGTACACAGAAACTGCCAATTATTGACCGGCTTGCTCATATCTCCCGGATGGTATCACAGTAAATTCTATTCGGGTTATATATTCAGATTTTACATGTGGACACAAAAAAAGGGGACGTTCAAAGAAACTGATACCAGTTTCCAAAACGTCCCTTTTCAAGGCTGATTAATCTAATAATTCTTTGCAGCGATCTCGAAGTGAGCCTGAGGGTGTGCACAGATTGGACAGATAGCCGGGGCTGTTTTTCCAACATAGATATGACCACATACACCGCATTTCCAGATTTGTTCATCATCTCTGGAGAACACAACTCCATCTTCAATATTCTTCAAGAGGTTAAGATAACGGGCTTCATGTTCTTTTTCAATCTTAGCAACGCCTTCAAATAGGGCAGCAATTTTTTTAAATCCCTCTTCACGGGCAACTTCTGCAAAATTTTTATACATATCGGTCCACTCGTAGTGTTCACCTTCTGCAGCCATCTTAAGGTTTGTTGCGGTATCGGCAATTTCGCCATTCTCCTGAAGAGCTTTGAACCACAATTTTGCATGCATTCTTTCGTTATCTGCAGTCTCCTCAAACAGGTTTGCAATCTGCTGATATCCATCTTTTCGAGCCTGACTTGCCCAGTAGGTGTACTTATTGCGAGCCATTGATTCTCCTGCAAACGCTTCGTGCAGATTTTTCTCGGTTTTTGAACCTTTGAGTTCCATGTGTTCCTCCAAATATATTGATGAATTCTCTGAAATGATTTCAATTTATGATAGCATCGGAGTCAAATATCTGCAAGCCGGATTATCAACATTACAGTAATAGATCGCTTTGAGGTTCCGGTACTTCCAATGGAGCGAGACCGCCAGTCATTCGTTGAAATCGAATACCCTTCTCCAGAAAGAAAGAAACAGCCTCTTGCTCAGTCGGACATGGGCATGCTTTGTGAAATACTAAACCACAATTGACAGCATCATCCAGGGCGTAGTGTGCTCGATAGTCAAATCCAAACCGTTGTGATAAATCGGTAAGCTTATGACTTGAGAAGTGTGGCCAAACTTTTCGAGAAATACGTACAGTGCACGTGTAACGGAGTGGAGGTATGGGAAGCTCGTAGAATGAAAGCATAGCTCGTAAAATTCCAATATCAAACGGTGCGTTATGAGCTATAAGTAGATCATTTCCAATAAAAAGTAATATTTCTGGCCAAATCTGATCAAATTCAGGTGCATGTGCGACATCATCCGGATAAATCCCATGAATGGAAATATTCATAGGTGAAAAATACCGTGAGGGCGGTAGAATTAATGAATAGTACGAATCAATGAGTACTCCATCTTCCATTTTGGCCAACCCAACTGAACAGGCACTTGTGGGATCATTATTTGCGGTTTCAAAATCAATTGCTACATATTTCATCGCTTGCAGATTTCCTGTTTTCCCATCATGATAGCCAAAATTGTTCGGTCTGTCTGTTCCATCCCTTCATGACTGATCTGAGTGAGATAGGAAAAACTTTGCAATGCATCCTTCCCCACTATACCCGACTCATCTTTAGGAGAAAATCCTTGCAGTGCTAGTTTGCAGCTCATGGTAGCAGCTTGGACAGACGAATATATTTTTAGAGCACAGGTTCCTTTTGCACCATCACAGATGATACCAGTGAGATTACCCACCATGTTATTAACTGCTCTATCCATAGCTTCCTCGTCTCCATCCAGAAGATAAACAAGACCGCAGGAAGTCCCAATAGCAGCGGTAAAAGCTCCACAGAGGGCTGAGAGGCGATCCTTTTTAGCTGTAAGCACAAGTGCAACCAAATGACTCACACACAAAGCTTTAATAAGTTTGGATTCAGAAACCTTTAAAAACTCGGCAAGCACCAGCACCGGCACAGAAACTGTTATACCCTGATTACCGCTTCCACTGTTGATTACGACTGGAAGTGGACACCCAGCCATGCGGGCATCAGAAGCTGAAGCAGCTAACACTGCCCCTAGGGCGTAGGCTTCGTCAACACTAGTAGGTACCATGGGAATAGACGCTGCCATTGTTTTTCCCACTGCCAACCCATACTCCTCATGTAAGGCGTGTTGGGCAATATCCATATTCATCCGTGCACCTTGCAGAACAAATGCATAGTCATGAGTATGCATCTCAGAGACAACAGATAAGATGTCGTTGAGTGAAATTTTTGCTAGCTGTTCATTTGATAGAAAGTGCTCTTCCTTTTGGGTTTCTTCGGCAATAAGGGGAATTTCAACAAGTACAACACCATGGCGAATGAGACGTGCAAATCGATTATGTTCTCCACTAATTACTGCTTCAGCACTCTGTGTTGAGCCATATGCTGTTACGCTGATATATACGGGAGGAACAGCTTCAATCAGTTCGAGAGCAACACTGTTTTCCAATGCATAACGTGTTGCGAGCTCTTTTTGTTCCTCTGTTATTTCACTGAGAATTCCAAGACCTTGCTCTATGTCGCCACCGGCAGCTCCTAGCGCTACTGCTGCCTGAATTCCCCGCATAGAACAATTTGGAAGCCCTACTCCCATTGCATTTTTTACCATATCGCGACTAGCACGAACCATTAACCGTTCTACGGGTTCTCCGAGAAGCTCTCGAGCTTTTGCACCAGCTAAAGCAGCAGCAGCCGGTTCGGTACAACCCATAGCTATCATCAATTCTCTTTTGAGAAGTTCTAAGAAATGTTCTCCATTCATGAATCCAGTATATCATGAAACAAAGAAGAGACTCTATGGAGAAGATCACATTTTCTATCTGGGAAGTGATGCACTGAAGACTAATCCATCAACAGTGAGCGAGTAGTTTTTTATACACGAAGCGACAATCAAACAGGAACCTTGTGGTAGCTCATATTGAACTTCGTGTGCCGTGAGAGTCGCACTTCCCTCACAACAAAAGAGAAATTCAATAGAATCTCTCTCATCAACAGTAAAATCTCCCGTTTCATACACTCCTAGAATAAAATCATCAGTAGGTGCAAGAATTGTTTTACGATGTGATTTCTCTCGGATTATAGGACAAGGCAAGATTTCCTGTGGTTTGAATGAAAGCGTTCTAAGTAGTTCCAATACATTTATCTTCTTATGAGTGAGTCCCGCACGTAGGACATTATCGCTGTTGCTCATCAATTCAACCCCATGACCACGAATGTAGGAGTGTAGTGTCCTGGGTTCAAGATAAATTGCCTCACCGGGCTGAAGATTTAAAACATTAAGGAAAAACGGAGCAAGAACTCCTGGATCTTCCGGATAATAAGCGAGACAAGTACGAGCTATCCCAGAAGCGGTTAACCAGTTACCGTCCTCGGTCTCATCGGGCTCATCACTGGACTCTAACGATTCCTTATACTCTGCTAATAGAGTATGTAATTGCTCTTTCTCCAGGGTATAGAGAGTGGTAAAGAATGTTTCGAGCTGTGAGACCTCATCGTCCGTAATTTCTGCAGTTTCGGCAGGAAATAATAATGGAGCATGCTTTGGAATGAGCTTCATCATGTGTGTTCGCACCTGAGTATAGGGCAAAAATCCGCACAAGGCTGTTACCGGTGTGAGTGCATAGAGAACTTCTGCTTTTTGATGTTCATCTTTATAGTTCCATTGATCTCTTGGTAGATTAACATGGTCAGCAACTTCTTC